>NZ_JBNHEQ010000209.1:0-10430 GCF_050016015.1 Dapis hubbardiae BLCC-M172 | reverse complement strand
CATAAAGAGAGTTTGGGATTTGTTTGGGCTTGAAATTTGCTAAAGTCCCGTTAAGCAACCTGATAAAAAACTATCATCTAAGTTCCCTGAAACCAACTCACCGCAGAACTCACAGTTGCCTACCTGATTATAATCGTAAGATTTTAGGCAGGATAAGCAAAGCCAAATGTTTTCATAAGGAACAACAGTCGGTTGTTTAAAGTGTTCACAAGAGTTACAATACGCACGATTATTTTCAAATAAACCTTTCTCTATATGCTTACTTTCTGCATATTTGTCTAACAAGTAATCTAAGTTAATTGAGTATTCGCAGGATTCACATTCACCTTTCCCTAATTCTTGAACTTTAATTTGCCCATTTTCACAATTAGGACATGAAACTATCAACTCTTTCCCCGCTTCAAAGTTGCAAACAAGGCAATCAGGAGACAAGAGATAATCAGAGAACTGAGAAATTTCAGCAATAACTTTATTCTCACTTGAATCAAATCCACAGGAGGGGCAAGTATTAAAAGAAATACCCTGCTTCTTTTTTATCTCTATTTCAGGCAATAGAGCATTAAACTTCGCTTGCAGATATCGTCGAACATTTAGCATTAGTTTGTCAAGCTTATCAATGTCATCTACATACTCTAAAAAGTCATCTTTCCATTTTTCTCTGAGTAGTTGTGATAAATAGAAGCATCCTTTGCATTCCTCAGTAGCAACAATTTCTAACTCTGTAGCATTAAAAAAATGGACTAGCTGATTTCTGTGCTTTCGTATTGTATTGAAATTCTTCTCTGCATTATCATAAAATTTTAGGTCAGGTATTTTCTTAAGCCTTTTAATAGCACCTTCCATGCCGACTGATGTAAAGTTTCCTTGAAGAAACTTATCCAAATTTGCCTGTTTCGGATCGTTAAAAATCAGGCTCCAATGTTCAAGCATTAATCTAGACTTTAAGAAAAGTTCAACTGCCGTACAAAAATTAATTATCGAATATTTAGGATTTTTTTCAATCTCAGATACAGAATGCTCTAAAAAATCAATGGCATTTAAAACTAATTGGTTAAAAATTTCTTGTGACTTAATCCTTTTCTTATCATTTATCATAGATAATATATCAATATTCCACAAAAAAACTAATTATACTGCAAGTGCTGTATGATACTTTCAGATTAAAATAATATTATCGCAAATCTATAGATAAATGTCAATTTGGGTACATCTGGTGGTGCATTGTAATAGTTTCCCATTGTCAGGCAATGTTTTTTATGAGAACAATGGGAGCATTTTGCTCCCGCGCCAGGTATTCCTTTTTGCTATGTACCATTACTATGTAGAACTACCTAACTTCTTTACTAATTTACTAATTAAAATGGCGCAACCCTAACTACATTCAATTTCTCTACATTATTTAAAATATCAGGCGCTACAGTTTTAGGAATACAAACCACATTCCCTGCTCGCATTTTCTCCAAGCGATCGCCTACCACAGAAAAAAGCTCACTCACTTTCCACCGCATTATTTCCCCATGCACAGGAATAATCTCAATTTTATCTCCCACTGCTACAGACTCAACCAGTTGCAAAACAATATTTTCTGGTGTTGTCTCCATCACTATTCCCAGATATTCGTGAGTTCCCCTACTACTTTCCAACTGCTTATATACAGAATCTTTCCCCGCAGGAGTTTCCAAGGAAGCAGAATCATAGTCACGGTGGGGAATAGATTCTAACTCAGCTACAATTTGATTCAACATTTCTGGAGTTAACCTCCCTTCTGCATAAGCATCGATCGCTTGCCGATAAGCTCTACAAGTTACCGCCACATAAAACGATGATTTCATCCGCCCCTCTATTTTCAGAGAACAAATTTGCTGTTCAAAAAACGCTCCTATTTGATGAATACCCCATAAATCTTTAGAAGACATAAAAGTAACTTGGCGAGCGTCTGTTTTTTCTGCCAACTGATAGGGAAAACGACAAGACTGAATACAACCACCACGATTAGAATCTCTGCCTGCTGTAAAATTAGAGATTGTACAATTACCAGAAAAAGCCATACACATAGCACCATGTATAAACATTTCCACATCAATACCAGTTTGCCCTCTAATTTCCCCCCCCTCTACCACACTAACTTCTCGCCCCACTATTAGACGCTTCACGCCAAACTGTTTCCACATTTCACCAGCATAAGAATTGAGACAAGATGCTTGAGTTGAGAGATGAATATCAAGATTAGAACTATTTTTCACCACTCGGACAACCCCTAAGTCAGAAACAATAACCCCATCAACCCCAATATATTCCAGAAATTGACAATATTCTGCCAATCCCTCAAAATCATCATCATGGAGAAAAGCGTTTAGAGTTAGGTAGACTTTAGCATGATTTTCGTGAGCAAAATTTACCCCATATTCCAAATCATAGTCAGAAAAATTATCTGCTCGCGCCCGCAGACCGTATTTTTGCCCTCCCACATAAACAGCATCAGCACCATAAGTAACAGCAACTTTTAAACGTTCGAGATTTTTAGCAGGAGCTAATAATTCTGGTTTCCACATATTTTTTATATATATTGATTGATAGTGATTAACTAAAATAGGACTTACGCACAAACCGGGTTTATCAAGGAAATTTCCTGATTTCAAGAACAAATTAGGGCAATAAACCCGGTTTCTTATTTAGTTGCGTAGGTCTTCTTAAATATTTTAGCTCGATCGCTCAATTATGGTTTGAGGCGTTATAATCTAAGTCCTGTCTAAAAAAGGCCGGAAGGATCAATGAGGAAGGTATCGAAGGTTTAGAATAATTGAAGTAGCAGTCAGCCGTCAGCCGTCAGCGGTCAGCTATCAGGCGTGTATAATGGGGGACTCAGACCCCCTTTAACACACACAACTAATTTTTTCCAAATAAATATAGTGGGGGACTTATACCCCCAGATTTCTAGCTGTTAACGTAGTTCCTCCGCAGGAGGCTAGCTGATAGCTAGTTAATTCGAGAACCAGGAATAGATGCTGATAGCTAATAGCTGTTTGCTGAAAGCTATATAATTGAATCACAAAAGAATTATTCAGCCAACCATAATTATCAATTATTGGCGTTGATAAATTAGGGTATGATTTGTATTTTTTGGTAATTCCTAAACTATTGAATAACAAATATTTGAGATTGTTCAATTTTTATTTTCATACCTTTATTCACCAACGCCAAATTATTAATTAGGGTTTGCTGAAAAAGTCTTTTTTCGGGAGTAGGGGAGTAAGAGAGTAATTTTTTTTCCCAACTATAAACCCTAATTATCAATTATCCATTATCCATTATCCATTATCCATTGGTAAACTATGGTTCTACCACTACCTCAGTACCTACTTGCACTTTCTGAAATAAGTTAACCACATCCTCATTGTACATCCGCACGCAACCGTGAGAAGCAGCAGATCCAATAGATTCTACAGTGGGAGTACCGTGAAACCCAATAGTGTCTTTGCCATCTGTCCAAAAACCAATCCACCTTAATCCTAGGGCAGTATTTGGCCCTGCTGGCATTACCTCACCCGTCCAGGGGTTCTGCCATTTAGGATTTTCTACCAGTTGAATAACTTTGAAATTGCCTGTGGGAGTTTCCCAACCAGGTTTACCGATAGCTACAGGATAACTAGCAACTTCTTCTTCTCCCTCATATACATATACTCGCCGTTCCCCTAACCGGAGTACGACCCGAACTAACTCTTCTGCTTCTACACCCAAATATTTTTGGAAGTCTTTGATAGCTCGATCTAATTTTGGCATTAAGCCACCAAATGGTAAATTAGCTTCTACCTGTGTTTGCTGATTATTATTATTATTTGTCTGAGCAGTAGGAGTAGAAGCTATAGCTAAATTTTTACTCAATAAAATAATTGCTGTGGTCAGAAAAATAGCTGTTAAATTATATGTTCTTTGGTTGATTTTGCTAATAAAATATAGCCATTTATTTGTGGTAGATTGTGTCATTTTTCACTCCTCATGTATCAAATCTAGATATTATCAAAAACTAATGTTTTAAAAGTTTAATTCACCTTAGATTTTGAAAATGTTTGAACTAAACTCTATTCCTATTTTTTAAGGTTCTACTACGACAGTTGTACCAATTCCTACTTTTTCAAATAGAGCTAGTACATCTTGGTTCAACATTCTAACACAACCATGAGAGACTGCTTGTCCTACGGTTTCTTCGTTCGGGGTTCCATGAAAACCTATGTAGTTTGTGCCATCTGTCCAAAAACCAATCCATCTTTCCCCCAAAGGATTTTCTGGACCAGGAGGTATTATTTCTCCTGTGAAGGGATGTTTCCAAGAGGGATTTGGTATTTTTTGGATAACTTTATGGGTTCCTGTGGGAGTTTCCCATCCTTCTCTACCAATAGCTATTGGGTAGGTGGTTTTTAATTGGTCTTGTTGATAGACATAGACACGGCGATCGCTTAACCTTATCACCAAATGAATTTTTTCATTGGGTTTCAGATAAAGTTCATTTAGTGCTTTTTTTGTAATTATTGATTTAGGCTTTATTTGTGGTTGGAGTTCGGTTAAATCTGTCGCATTTGTGGAAACTCCAGATTGATTTTTGTGCGGAGTAGAGCCATAAACTTTTTGTTGTGTGTAATTGAGTAAAATGACTATTCCTAAACTTAAATATATTAGTCTGTGTAAATTACTAAAATTTATATAATGTAAATTGATATTTTTAATTTCTAAATATTTTTTTACTAATTTGTTCATGGAATAAGTTAAACCTTAATTACAAAAAAAATCTTAATTGTTTATTGTAATTGAAAGTTTAGTCACTAGGGACTATAATCGGGTAATAATTTTAAGAATTTTAGTTCAACTGAAATTTTTATTCCATAGTCAAATCTGATAATTACTATAGCGTTTCTCAAGCTTATGAGGTACACCTATCTTTAATTTCTTTTCTATTCCTGATTCCTCATTCCCTATTCCCTATTCCCTGTTCCCTGTTCCCTATTCCCTGTTCCCTAAAACAAACGAATTTTGTACCTCACGCTTCTTGGGAATTGCTATATCTAGAACTACAGTTTTTTGGTAGTCCGGCATTGTAATGGTGAAGATATATATTTTTTAATTTCTTCTCACGCTCCCGCACTTCCCGCACTTCCCGCACTCCCCACACCCCCCACACTCCCTCTACCATTACTATGCACCACCACCCACTTTTTTCTCTAGAGAGAAGTTATGTAATTGTCCTTAACTGAATATTTCGGGATAGCCAACATATTTAATTAGAGGCTTTTATGCCCCCATCTCCCCATCTCCCCACCCCCCATCTCTCTATCAGAAAAGGGTTTTAGGAGTTCCTTATAAGGGAGAGCTTTCTAAGGGGCGGATAGGAAGGGAGTTGGGGGTTTAGGTTTTTTTCACCTACAATTTTAGCCTATGCACTCTAGTCAAACCGGATTTCATGTTAGAGGTTTTGCTTGTTGTTGCTTTTGCCAAAATCTACCCCCAACAAATGCCTAACTTTTACTCAAGCAGTATTAAGCTCGGATAATAAAGTCATCTCCAGTTAATCCAGGCAGTCCGGTAGCAAACTGACCACCTTCACCAAAATCTGCTGCAGAACCATTTGGATTATAGTACAAATTGCCACTTGCTGCACTTTGAACAATCAAAGCATCTGAAGTAGCAGCAGCAGCATCGTTGGCAACTAGAGCAAATTCACTGGAAACGCTAAATCCTGGGTCTGTTCTGCTACTTGGGTCACTTGTAATAGCATCGAAAGTAGTTTTATCAAGAAGAATAAAGTCCTGAGCTGTATTGAAATCTTTAATTGTATCTATTCCTACATCATTCGTATCAAATGTGTCATTAGTGTTAAAGATGAAGAAGTCAATACTAGCACCACCCATAAGAGTATCGTTACCAGCACCACCATTGATGCGATCGCGACCTTGACCACCTCTCAATATATCATCACCACTACCACCAAGTAAGCGATCGTTCCCAATACGACCTTCTAAAACATCGTCACCTGCACCACCTCTGAGCAAGTCATGACCACGAGCACCAACTAACCAATCTCGGCCACCAAGACCATTTAAAGTATCATTACCTGTAAAACCAAAGATAGCATCAGGTAGAGGGGTTCCGCTAATCCTGTTGTTCTCAGCATTACCACGAATATCTTGTAAAACAGTCATGCGAGCTATATCAAAATCTGCTCCATTATTCTGTGTTGTAAAATCAGCATCAGGGCGTGCTGTTAAAATACCTCCTGGTTCATCGCTGCCTTCTCGTTCACTACCGATAAAACCAGGGTGCAATCGAACTGTGCCATTTTCAGCTGTACCTGTATTGGGATCTTGCTGACCTAATGCAGCTGTAGTCTCATTAGCTTCATCATTTATTTCTGTTCCTGCATCCCAGACTCGATCTCCAGAAACAATAATTTCAGGTCCTAAAAAATTTCCCCCGTTATCGAAAACTTCTATAGCAAGAGGGCTGTCATTTCCAATGAAGCCATCATTACTAGGCAATATCATGGCACCATAAGTCATGAATCTATCCT
The DNA here is from genome assembly GCF_050016015.1 of Dapis hubbardiae BLCC-M172. NCBI lineage: Bacteria > Bacillati > Cyanobacteriota > Cyanophyceae > Oscillatoriales > Microcoleaceae > Dapis > Dapis hubbardiae. Next base: position 3,871 of record NZ_JBNHEQ010000209.1, on the reverse strand, counting down.
GACTTTCATCTACGTTAAATGCTCCAACACCTAGGCTTCCTTGGGCAAAAGGTACACCAGGGGATACCACCCCAGCAGTAGAACCAGCTCCACTAGCTGCAAATTCAGTAGATATAGTCTCTGAGAAATCATCTGTTGGTGTAAATATAGCATCTTCAGCTAACCTTTCTAGACCTGGAGTAGCAGTTCCACCAATATTAAATAGGTTATAACTACCATCATGGAACCCTACCCATACTGGAGAAAAGAATACAGAAGTAGCTTCCGTGCCTTGAGAAACTACGTTCTCAACTAGAACTCTAACATTAGCCATAGAGTTTTTCCTTACTAAATTACCTAATTGTTATTGGGAAGTTTATCACAACAAATGCACTATATTTAACAACTTAAAATATATTTTATATATGTATAAATACTCACTTATGTAGGCCAATATCTATTAAGTTTTTTCACAAAAAATTAATATCAGTAAAGATATTTTATAACTTGTTTATAGTTTGACTATTTATCACATGAATTTTATTAATTTAGTATAAAAAAACCAATGTAAATTGATGAATATTGAGTATAATAAAATATTTATCAAAATAATAAAAATCTAATATTAAAAAATTAAATTCAGTTTAATCTGAATTTCTACTCACAAAAAAAATATTTGGCATTGCTGAGTGTAATATCACTTCCAGAATAAACGCCAAATACAAAAAAATATATTGTCAGTGATACCGATCACAAAGATTTGCCATAAATTAAGCTACAGATTCAGATTTAATTTTCACACTTTCCACTTCTAAGCAAATAGTTTTTACTCTTGGAGTAAAACCTAGAAATTGTTGCACTCTTTGAGCAAATTCTTCTGGGTTGCCACTCACATAGAAGCTAGTGCAATGAGGAGGGTGATCGCTTAACTTTCCCAAACTATGAAGTTCCTGCGTAGCAGTACGAACAACAGCAATAGCAGGGTCTACTATTTGTACTGAGCCACCTAAAATTCGTCTAAACAAATGTATCAGATGGGGATAGTGTGTACAACCTAATATTAGAGTGTCTATCTGCTTTACAATTAAGGGTTCAAGATATTGTTGCACTACTTCCAAGGTATAAACATCATTGATCCGACCCTGTTCAATTAATGGTACTAAAGTAGGAGCTCCTACTTGAAAGACTAAAATTGAAGGATCAATTTTTAGGATAGTATTTAGATAAGCATTGCTCTTGACTGTATGTGGAGTCGCGATGACACCTATTCTTTTGCTACTCCTGTGTACAACTGTTTTTGCCCCAGGTTCAATCATGCCAATAACGGGAAAATTGTATTCGAGTGCTACTCGATCTATGGCTGCTGCAGTAGCAGTATTGCAGGCAATGATCGCCATCTTAACACCCTGCTTTTCCATCCAAGTTAGCACTTGACGTACAAATTTTACAATCTCTGTCTGAGATTTTGTACCATAGGGAAGTCGTGCTGTATCAGCGAAATAGATAAAGGTTTCTTTGGGGAGTTGGCGGTATAATTCTTTTAAAACACTAATTCCACCTACTCCACTATCAAAAATGCCAATGGGAGCAGTATGTGGTTGTCTAGGTTGAGTTATTTTTAGTAGGTAAGGGGTAGTAGTATATTTACCCTTTTGAAATTGATAAAAAATATTTGTCATCGTTAATATATATAATTGACAAAAATAACAGTTTTAGAGCCAAACCTTGATAGTGGTCTGTCAAGATGAATTTGGGGGATAAGCAATTAAATTTTTTCCCCTTATTTAACCTCATCATTCATTTTTGATGAAATAGACCACTAGGCAGTGAACCTTAAATTGTGGTAGGTTAGCATCAATTTAGCGCTGACCTTTTACCTTTAAGCACTATAGTGTCGATCGAAACCGGATTTAGTATGAATCTTAAATCTAATGGTCTAGTTAATGAAGTCAGAAGTCAGTAGGGGCGTTTCGCTACGCGACATATAAAACGTTTCGGCTAAGAGCCGACATGTTTGCGGAGCATTCCGTAGGAAAGTTGTGCGTAGCTAATGGCCATTCGCCCCTACAAAAGTTGTTTTTGTAACGTAGATTTACCGAAAAATAAAGGTATAAAGCCTCTCACTCACCGTGGAGAAACAAAAAAAATTTCCTTTTATTCAATCCTATCCGTTTTAGGGAGAGGTAATTATCAATTATCAATTATCAATTATTGAAGCCCCGCTCCAAAAACATTTCGCCAATCAAGGCGGGGTTTTAGACCGAATTTTTTTGATAAGTTAATTTAATATCATGTCCGGATAATTAGTGATAAAAAAAACGTTCTCATGCATATACTTTCTTTCTCCTCTCTTCCCTCCTGACTCCTGTACGGGCGTTAACGATAGTTATGCGAAGCTAACGGCCGTTTCGCGGAGCGACATGAAACGCCCCTACGAGGACTGACTCCTCCCTTCTTATTTATAACTATTCAACCGGACATGATATAAGTCAAAACTCTAATAATAATAGTCAAAATTCTGTAGCTTTACTAATAGACATCTCCAAAAAAGAGGGAAAAGGAAGAAATAATAGATAATTTATGGATGATAATTGATTTGATTTTTAATTTTTGTAGATGTCTAATATGAGTCAGAGGGGATAAAAAAATCAACTTTAGTATTTCAAGCCTCCCTATTCGGTGGAGCTACTGATAACTAATAACTGATAACTGAAATGACCGATACTAAAGTCCAAACTTTGAAAATTTTAGTAATGAAGAAATTATTAACTATTAGCCTAATTTTCACTAGCTGGAATCTATCCTTACCAACTTTAGCTCAAATAGTCCCCGATGCTACTTTACCCAATAATACTACGGTAATTATCAATGGCAACCGCTTTACTATTGACGGTGGAACAACAATTGGTGACAATTTATTTCATAGTTTCCAGGATTTTTCTCTGCCCACACGCACAGAAGCATTTTTTGATAATTCTGTCAATATCTCTAATATTATCAACCGAATCACCGGGGGAAATATTTCCAATATTGATGGATTAATTCGGGCCAATGGTACGGCTAACTTTTTTCTGCTTAACCCCAACGGTATAGTTTTTGGACCAAACGCTCGTTTAGATATAGGTGGTTCATTTATTAGCAGTACGGCAGAAAGCTTAATATTTTCTGATGGCAGTTTCTATAGCGCTACTAATCCCAACGCCCCACCCTTGTTAACGATTAATAGACCCATCGGCTTAAATTTGGGGCCAAATCCAGGAACAATAACAGTTGAGGGAAACGGTCATGGATTTACTATTGTAGAAAATGTCCTCTTTGAACCGATTAATAGAAGTGAAGCCAATAGAGGATTACAAGTCCAGCCCAATCAAACTTTAGCCCTAATTGGAGGAAATATTAACCTAGATGGAGGTGTCTTAACGGCGGAAGGTGGACAAATTGAACTAGGAGCAATAGCAGAAGGAAGAGTTGCTTTTAGTGTCTTGCCATCTGGAGGTTTTGCTTTCAACTATAACGGTGTAGAGAATTTTGGAGATATTAATCTGTTACAACAAGCAGCAGCAGACACTTCAGGAGTAGGTGCTGCTTCAATTCAGATGACAGGTAGACAAATAACGTTAAGGGATGGCTCCGTGGCATTGAATCAAAATCAAGGAAGCGAATCAGGAGGAGAAATCAGCGTCACTGCAACAGATTTATTGACAATAGAAGGTACAAATCCCGATGCCAGTATTCCCAGTCGTTTACAAACTCAGGCTCTGGCAATAGGTAAAGGAGGAGACATAAAAATTTCGACTCGTCAGTTAATGGTGCGAGATGGAGGACAGATACAAACAATATTATCGGGACTTTAGCAAATTTCAAGCCCAAACAAATCCCAAACTCTCTTTAT
>NZ_JBNHEQ010000208.1:22564-22719 GCF_050016015.1 Dapis hubbardiae BLCC-M172 | reverse complement strand
ACAGGTAGAAAAATCTCCAGAAACTAAGTCGGATGTGGAAACGGAGAAACCTCCAAAAGTACTGGAAACCTCGAAAAAACCAGCTAATCCTCTTGTTCAAAGGTTGTTCAATCGTTATTTGCATAAAGATAAATCAGTAGATGAAACTTTAGGAA
>NZ_JBNHEQ010000208.1:17737-22464 GCF_050016015.1 Dapis hubbardiae BLCC-M172 | reverse complement strand
AAAAAACTGAGACGAATGTAGAGTCAGAAAAATCTACAGAAACGAAGTCGGATGTCGCAACTGAGAAATCTTCAGCAGTATCAGTAGATGAAACTTTAGGAAAAAAAACTGAGACGAATGTAGAGTCAGAAAAATCTACAGAAACGAAGTCGGATGTGGAAAGCGAGAAATCTGCAGAAGTATCACTAGATGAAAATTTAACAAAAAAACCTCAGACAGAGATTACAGATTATAAGGATAGTGATGTTAGCAACCAACAAGAACAAAGTCTCTCTGTAGACGAAGATCGCCAAAAGAAAATCGATTCCTTAAATGAAGCACTAAAACAAGATCCAAATCAAGCGGAGGTATACTATCGGCGAGGAAAAATACTCTCTAAACAAGGAAATTATGAGCAGGCGATCGCTGACTTTACTGAAGCACTAAGACTGAATATTGATAAAGCTTATTCCTATTTTAATCAACGAGGTGTTGCTCGTTCCCGTTTAGAAGATTATCAGGGAGCGCTTGATGATTTTACTCATGCGATAGAAATTGATTCGACTAATCCTAATGCTTGTCATAACAGAGGACGTCTTTACCATGTTATGAACAATTATGAACTTGCTATTAAGGATTTTACAGTAGTTATAGAAGCTAATCCTAAAGATGCAGACGCCTATAATAATCGCGGTATTTGTCTGTATGAAATGAAAGAATATGAGAGGGCGATCGCTGATTTTACGGAAGCTATTAAGGTTAATCCTGAAGATGCAGATGCTTATCATAATCGAGGAATTTCTAATTATGAGATAGGGGATCATCAACAAGCAATAGATGATTATACAGAAGCAATTAAACTTGAACCTACTGATGCTAAAAGTTATTATAATCGGGGTATAATTCGTTATTTCATTCAAGATGATGAAAGTGGAAGAGATGATTTTCAAAAAGCTGCTGATATCTATCAGGAAAAAGGAAAAAATGAGGATTATCAGGAAGTAATGAACATCATACGGAAAGATACCTCGGTAGGTGAAACTTTAGCACAAACGCCAGAGACTAATGTAGAGGTAGAAAAATCTTCAGAAACTAAGTCGGATGTGGTAAGGGAGAAATCTTCAGAAGTATTGGAAGATAAGACTTTAGTTAAAAAACCTCAGACAGAGATTACTGGTTATAAGGATAGTGATGTTAGCAACCAGCAAGAACAAAGTCTCTCTGTAGAGGAATATCGGCAACAGAAAATCAATTCCTTAAATGAAGCACTAAAACAAGATCCAAGTCAAGCTCATGTATACTATCGGCGAGGAAAAATACTCTCTAAACAAGGAAATTATCAGGAGGCGATCGCTGACTTTACTGAAGCACTCCGACTTAACCTTGATCGAGCTTATTCCTATTTTAATCAGCGTGGTGTTGCTCGTTCCCGTTTAGAAAATTATCGGGGAGCACTTACTGACTTTACTGCTGCCATAGAAATTGATGGGAGTAATCCTAAAGCTTGTCATAACAGAGGACGTCTTTACCATGGGATAAACAATTATGAACTGGCAATTCCAGATTTTACAGTAGTTATACAAGCTAATCCTCAAGATGCAGACTCCTATAATAATCGTGGTATTTGTCTTTATCAAATGAAACAATTTGAGGGAGCGATCGCTGATTTTACGGAAGCTATTAAGATTAATCCTCAAGATCCAGATGCTTACCATAATCGAGGAATTTCTCATAATGAAATAGGGGAACATCAAAAGGCAATAGATGATTATACAGAAGCAATTAAACTTGAACCTACTGATGCTAAAAGTTATTATAATCGGGGTATGATTCGTTATTTCGTTAAAGATGATAAAACCGGAATAGAGGACTTTCAAAAAGCTGCTGATATCTATCAGGAAAAAGGAGAAAATGAGGATTATCTGGCAGTAATGAACATCATACAGAAGGAGACAGCAGTAGAGGAAACTAAGTCGGATGTGGAAACCGAGAAATCTTCAGAAATATCAGTAGATGAAACTTTAGCAAAAAGACCAGAGACAGAGATTACTGATTATGATTATAAGGATAATGACGCTAACAACCAGCAAGAACAAACTATTTCTGTAGAGGAAGATCGCCAAAAGAGAATCGATTCCTTAACTGAAGCACTCAGAGTTAATCCAAATCAAGGTCATGTATACTACCAACGAGGCAAAATGCTTTCTCAACAAGGAAATTATCAGGAGGCGATCGCTGACTTTACTGAAGCACTCCGACTTAATCCTGATAAAGCTTATTCATATTTTAATCAACGAGGTGTTGCTCGTTCCCGTTTAGAAGATTATCAGGGAGCGCTTGATGATTTTACTCATGCGATAGAAATTGATTCGACTAATCCTAATGCTTGTCATAACAGAGGACGTCTTTACCATGTTATGAACAATTATGAACTTGCTATTAAGGATTTTACAGTAGTTATAGAAGCTAATCCTAAAGATGCAGATGCTTATAATAATCGTGGTATTTGTCTTTATGAAATGAAAGAATTTTATGGAGCGATCGCTGATTTTACGGAAGCTATTAAGGTTAATCCTCAAGATCCAGATGCTTATCATAATCGAGGTATTTCTAATTATGAAATAGGAGATCATCAGCAGGCAATAGATGATTATACAGAGGCAATTAAACTTGAACCTACGGATGCTAAAACTTATTATAATCGGGGTATGATTCGTTATTTCATTGAAGATTATCAGGGAGGAATAGATGACTTTCAAAAAGCTGCTGATATCTATCAACAAAAAGGAAAAGATGAAGATTATCTGGAAGTGATGAAAATGGTGAGGAAATTAAAGAAATAATTCAGATTACTTAGTTTAATCTCTATCATTTAATATCATGTCCGGTAGCATCGGTATTTTATAGCAAAGGTAGGGAAAAGGGAACAACAGGAAGGAATACTTAAGGGCAATAAAAAAACTTAAATTTCCTGTATATATTGATCCTTAGATTTACACAAACGATACCAGCGGACATGATTTAACTAGAGTTATATTGAGCCAAAAGATTAATATTTGCTATGAAAACTTTTCACAAAATCCTTCCATGAAAAGTAATACTCCTAATGTCAATATTAGAGTAGGAAACTAATATATTATAGCGCTACGCGCTAGGGAATAGGGAATAGGGAATAGGGAATAGGGAATAGGGAATAGCTGTGCGACCCCGCGTCGCCGATAGGCGCAAGGGAACGCGCACCAAGAGAGGGAATAGTAAACTGTCAAAGGCTTTTCCTAGGTCATGCTGCGCAAACAAGATTTAGAAATGTCAAGAGCCTTAATGCGTAGCGCTATATTGGTATACATAGATCGTAAAAAAATGAATTATAAACTTATATCATAATTTAGTTAAACACTTTGCTATCTAGGGATTTGTACTTAAATTACAATCAAACAACTAGATAAATATTATTCTGAATAGGGATTTAATCTGACATGATATGATGCCAGTTTTATGTTGAATTTCAGAAACAAATTGCATCTGGATTATTAGGACAAACTTGTCTGGCAATTGGGTTATTGTGAATATAAACCTCTGTTAAATTAAATTTGCTCATCAAAGATAACAAAGTATTGCCATTAGAAACTTTGTTGGAATTAAGATTTATCGTAGTTAGTTTTTCCAAAGAACCAAGAGGTGTGGTATCAGATATTTGGTTGTTACTAAGATTAAGTTCAGTTAAATTAGTTAGTGAACTGAGAGGACTAATATCAGAAATTTGGTTACGACTTAAATTAAGTTCTGTCAAATTAGTTAATGAACTGAGAGGACTAATATCTGATATTTTATTATCTGCCAGGAATAATTTATTCAAATTGGTTATTGAATTTAGGGGATTAATATTAGAAATTTGATTGTTGGAAAGAATGAGTTCTTGTAATTTTGTGAGTGACTCTATCGGAGTAATATCTGATATTTTGTTATAAGCAAGGTAGAGTCTTTCTAAGTTTGTTAATGATGCTAAAGGAGTTAAGTCTGATATTTGATTATTGTGTAAAACTAATCTAGTTAAATTAGGTAAAGAAGCTATAGGTTTAACATCATAAATTTGTCTGCTAACTAGATTTAATCTAGTAGTTAAAGATGCTATTTGAGCAGCTTGAGAACAATCTTCTGTACCAAATTTTACTAAAATTGCTTCAACAGTACGTTTAGCTTCTGGTGAAATATTATCTTTTTGATTACACCAATCAAAAAAATTATCGAAATTGGTAACTTGAGCTTGAGCAGTAGATTTGGGAATACTAGATATTCCAATAGTAAAAATTATTCCTAGGAAAGAATTTAAAACACAATTCATAATACTGGGATAGTTGATAGTCATTTTTTTGATTTTTTCCACTTGAGCAAAGACCAAAAAATTATACACTAGACTTGTCGCTTAATAACTTAAAAAATTGCAAAGAACCCTCATTTCTAAAGCTTGTAGTTATTAAGGAGAAAAAATACTTGAAATAATTGCTAATATCAAATCCGCTTGCTAGAGTTCCCGATAAATCAGAGTAATAAGAAACCGGGTTTGTGGGAGGTAGATGTTATAGCGCTACGCGCTAGGGAATAGGGAATAGGGAATAGGGAATAGTAGATTAATAAAGGGTTTTAGGATTTAGAAATGTCAAGAGCCTTAATGCGTAGCGCTATAATATGCTGGAGCATTTAAAACAAACCCGGTTTCTATGCTTTTTGAACCGATACTACCGGATTTG
>NZ_JBNHEQ010000208.1:0-17637 GCF_050016015.1 Dapis hubbardiae BLCC-M172 | reverse complement strand
ATATAAAACCTAGATATAGCAATTAAATTTAAGTAGAGTGTGGTAAATTTTGTAGTTTATATTAAATCTATGCTTTTTGAACCGATACTACCGGATTTGATATAAAACCTAGATATAGCAATTAAATTTAAGTAGAGTGTGGTAAATTTTGTAGGTTATATTAAATCTATTTGCTTTGGAGAAAAGAATTCTACTATTAGTATTGGCAAAAACTCTAAGTTTGGTAGGGGTTTGGTGACCAAACCCCTACGAGGAATAAATTTTACCTATAATACCGGATTTAATATAACCGAAAACTAAAATTATTATTCCAGACAAAATACTCTTATCTATCCCTAAAAATTTCTGAATTTTCTCTGCTCAAAATTCATTCAACCCTTTTTGAGAGTTTTAATCACAATTAAATCCATATACCATTGAATTATAGGAGCTAATAAACTATGCAATTTATCTAATAAAGTCATTTCTAAACCAGGAGCAATTACAAAACTTTTTTTCCTCACTCCCCGCAATATTTCAACAGCCATATCCGTTGCATTCCATAACCCAGAAGTAGCAGTAATATTTTTAGTTTCTAAAGGCTTAGTTTTATTCTCTTCCTCTAATTGTGGCGTATCTGTATCTGGTGGATAAACAACAGAAACAGAAATTCCAGATAACTTCAACTCTCCTCGCAAAGATTCTGCTAAACCTCGAATAGCAAACTTACTAGGACAATAGGGAGTATAACCATAAATTCCTATCAAACCAGCACCAGAAGAAATCATCACTATTTGCCCTTTTTTTTGTTGTTCCATTATTGGCAAAACAGCTCGTACACAATAGAGAGAACCAAAATAATTAATCGCCATTGTTTGTTCAAATATTTCTATTGGTAACTCCCGAAAATAACCAGGATAAGAAATACCCGCAGCAGTAATTAATAAATCTGGAACACCTATTTCCTTTATAGTTTGGTGAATCCCATTTTCTACTTCTAATCTATTAGCAACATCTACAGATACAGCAATTATTTTCTGTTTTGAATTAACCACATTAGTAGTTATTTCTACTCTTGCTGCTTCTAATTTTTTAGAGTTACGAGCAATAATTGATATATTGCTTCCTTGACTAGCTAATAGTTTAGCAATTTCTTTACCAATACCACTAGAACCACCTGTAATAATTGCGTGTTGCCACATAAATTCCGAATATATATTAACAGTAAGCTAGTGAAGATAATTTCTCAAGTTCCTAAGTCAGTGACTGATGTATATGGATGAAGTCATAATTAACAATACAGAAGACTATTTTTACTTTAGTGGCGATCGCTCTTTATTGTCACAAATTTGGTTCAATAATTGATAATTGATAATTACCTCTCCCTAAAAGGAATAGGAATGAATAAAAGGAAAATTTTTTCTTTTTTCTCCTTTAAAATAGAGGCTTTAAACCTTAATTATTCCGTAAACTTCTCTATTTATTATATCTTTATAGCTAATTAATCAACTTAACTGTTTGGAGAGCATTTTCCTGGAAAACTTCTATCTCATCTAGCTCTCAGGAATTTAGGTTTTACTAGAATATGACTATCAAAACTCGAACTATAGCACGATTCTCAGAATTTTAATATTTACTTTATCCATCAACTTTCAGCACTCCTTTGCTTTTATAATAGGAGATTAGCAAATAACTAAGGTTTAAACCCTCTCCTTTGAAGGATAAAAAAGAAAAAAAATCCTTTTTACTCAATCCTCTTCTATATTAAGGAGAGGTAATAATTAATAATTAATTGTTAATTATTGAAGCCGTATAAGAATCCTGTCTATAGTTATTAAACCAGGGATTAAAAACCCTGGCTAACTTCAGGTCGCCCCTTATTAAGTTTAGACGACCAGCAAATTAAAGGTACTTTTCTAGAGTGTTAGCCAATGTAGTCTTGGGAACAGCACCAACTACCATATCAACTCTTTGGCCTCCCTTAAAAATCATCAAGGTAGGAATACTACGAATCCCATACTGGCTTGCTATATTTGGATTTTCATCCGTGTTTACTTTAACTACTTTTATTTGTTCTTTATATTGGTCTGCGATTTCTTCAACTACAGGACCCACCATCCTGCATGGCCCGCACCACGGAGCCCAGAAATCTACTAAAACTGGAAGATTGCTATTAAGCACTTCTTCCTGGAAACTACTATCCGTTACTGGTTGTGCTGCTGACATTCCTTAATAATCCTTTAATATCAATTTTTTTATGTATGGATACAGAGAATTTTTTACAACTTTCTACATAATTCATAATTCGTTTTAAAAGTTGTCAACTCATTTATTTTCATTCAGGTGCTTGTCTAAAGTTTGAGACAATGTAGTCTTGGGAACAGCACCGACCACCATATCAACTCTTTGGCCTCCCTTAAAAATCATCAATGTAGGAATACTGCGAATTCCATACTGGCTTGCTACATTTGGATTTTCGTCAGTATTTAATTTAACTACTTTTATTTGTCCTTCATATTGTGCTGCCACTTCGTCAACTACAGGACCCACCATCCTGCATGGCCCGCACCAAGGAGCCCAGAAGTCTACTAAAACTGGAACTTGACTTTCAAGCACTTCCTGCTTGAAACTGCTATCGGTTACTGGTGTTGCTGATGACATTTCTTAGTAATCCTTAAATATCTATCTTTACTCTACTCTATTAAATTATCCCATTATCTGGTACAGGAATCGATCAAATTTTTGAGATACCACACTTTTCTGAATTCTATAGATTTTGAAAAATATGCTAAATATCAATCTTAACAATATACCCATCAATAATGTATTATCCTCAAAAATTATCATATCTCGTATTCAATCAGGGTATTGATTATTATTTATTATTGCGAAAACAGTTTTTCTGATTCTCACCTCATCTAGACACACTGGATAAATTAAATTTTGTGGGACTTGTTTAGCCCAACTTAAATCTACAAAAATCTAAAGTACAGTGAGCTTAGTCCATATTATTTGGACTATGAAAACTAAATATTTTTATAGGTAAGTGTAAATATAGACCTCTAATTGTCAACTACAGTTGCTGGCTCGTAGAGATATTCAAACCAGTTACCATCTAAATCCCTACCATAGAAAGAAGCAGTACCATCTCGGTGTTCATGAATTGGTGAAACTTGGACTTCCTGACCTTGAAGTTGTTCGTAGGCTTTTTCCATTTCTGAGCGATCGCTAAACACAAACCCAAAATGTGGCCCTGCTTGGTCATATCCAGGACTTAAAAGTGCGAGTCCATCATCTCCTGCTTTAAGATATGCCCAGTCAGGATCTTTCCAGGCTATCTCCATGCCCAGATTTTTATAGAACTGTACTGCTTTGTCAACATCTTGGACGCAGATAGCTACATGGCCTAATCTTTTTAATTTCATAGTTAAAAATTATTAAAATTTATCTATTTCTAAATTTTACTTTGACTACCGTAGATAATATAGTAATTCTATTTTATTGTCTGTTATACCAGGATAGGAATCAGAATTCAGAAATTAGGATTAATTGTGGCTTGAGAGAATTTTTCTATTACTTAACTTGTGAGAATCTATTGAGAATTGCTATACCCGCATTTCTCACATTTTGTAAATAAAATTTACTATTTCAAGGCTCCTACTTCAGTAAAAAGCACTGTTAACTGATAACTGATAACTGAAATGACCCTGAACTTGATAATATGCTATTCAATTTTGCTAACTTACCTTACTGGATACTCCTCGGTGCAGGAATCTTAATGTTCCTGTTCGTAATTTCTACAGGTTTAGGAGAGGAAAACATAGATATTGACAGTGATAATAGTGTTGAATCTTTAGAAATTTTAGGCTGGTTAGGTATTGGTGAAGTTCCACTCATTTTGTTCTTAGCAACTGACCTAAGTTTTTGGGGTTTAATTGGTTGGACTATGAATATTGTGTTTGGTATTCCTAATGGGTTTTTCGGGGTAACTATATTTATTGGTTCAATGATTTTGAGCCTAATTTTAGGTGGTTTTATTGCGAGACCTATCGGAAAAATTTTCTTTCAATCTTTTGGAGAAGATGTCAGTAGCGATCGCCTTCTAGGATGTATTGGTACTGTTAGTTCTAAATTAGTTCCTAAAGAAAATCAAGGAAAAATTGGACAAGTAGATGTCATTGATACAGCTAAAAACCTTGTAACTATTAATGCTAATTTACCATCCTGGGCAACTAAGATTCCTCCCAAATTTTGCGGTCATTAGTATATTGGAGCCTTGCTACAGGGTCGCCCATACAGGAGGCGAGAGAAATGCTAACCTTGGTATTCTCAAAATTATTTATGATTTTCTGCATAACTTACTTCCACATGGAACTATAAATTCCCGTATCTAGAAACTCTTTACCTTGGTCAGAAATAAAATTCAAAAATCTCTGATTTTTGTGCCTGGTCATTTCAGTTATCAGTTAGCCTCCTATGGTCGTAACTGCGTTAACAGTACCTCTGGCGCTCGCCATCGAGATTGAAATACTGAAGTTGATTTCTCTTTTGGGAGATTGGATATGGTTAGGTAACCCATCCATCCCATCCTGACGGACTGCTCCGCAAACGACCGCTTTTTCATCCCCTTGAAAGGGGAGGCTATTGACCTTATTTTCTGGTCAATTTTGAAGAATAAAAAATTTAGAGGGAAAAAAATCATGTTATTTTGGTTAACATTTCTTGAATCATTACCATCAATTTCTAGTCAGGAAATTATCACAAAGGAACTACAACCTAAACCCAAAGAAATTGTTTTATCTGAAAATATATGTATACAGCCTACACTCGCTCAGTTTCCCCAAAATAATAGCACTTTTCTCTTAGGAGGAACTGCTGCCGGAATTGTCGGAATTATCTTCTTCTTACTATTAGGATTTTGGGCTTATACAAGAGTCTATCAAATTACTCCCAACAATGAAGCTTTTGTCAGAACAGGTGGCTTTTTAACAAAAAAGAATTCTGTAATTTTATATGGTGGCTGTATCGTACTACCAGGTTTTCACGAACTTACTAGAGTTCCAATGCGAGAGATTTCTATTGATGTAGAACGTACCGGAAACTTAGCAGTAAGAACTCAAGATTATCTTCGGGCTAATATGCGAGTTACTTTTTATGTCTGCATAAACGCTGATGAACAAGATGTAAAAACTGCTGCATCTAGATTATCAAAGCAAGGAAGAATTTCTCCAGAAGATATTAAAGATGCTCTAGAAAAACGCGCTGATGATGCAATTCGAGCAGCAGCTAAAAAGAAGAAATTGGCAGAAATTGATTCTGATAAATTGGGGTTTGCAGATGAAGTTTTCAATCTAATTCAACCAGACTTAAAAAAAGTTGGTTTAACACTAAATAATATTGCTATTTCCGAAATCGAAGAAAGTGACACTTATGATACTAATAACTTCTTTGATGCTCAAGGCGTCAAATTACGCACCGAAACAATTCAACAATCAATCAAAGAAAAACAAGAAGTAGAACTAATAACAGAAAAAGAACGAAGAGAGTTAGAATTAAATACCCAAATAGCAATTAAACAAAAAGAATTAACCGCCAGAAAAAAAGCTATCGAAATTGAAAAAGAACAAGAAACTGCTCTACTAGAACAACAACTAGAATTAGAATCCTTAAGAGCACAAAGATCCAGGGAAATTCAAGAAGCAAAAGATATTGAAGCTGCCAACGAACAACGAAACAAAATATTGCAGACAAAAGCAATTGAAGAAGAAGAAATCAAGAAAAAATTAGCAGTTCAACAAAGTAAAATTGAAGCAGATATTGCCCTAGAAGAACAACAGAAAAAACTCAAAGTTACTCAAGAATTACAAAAACAAGAATCAGAAATGGCAGAAATAACTCGCCAACAAATGGTAGATTCAAATCGCCTTAAAGCTCAAGTTGAAGTAGCAGAAGCAGAAAGATTATCAAAAATTGCTCAAGAAGAAGCAGCCATCGCTATAGCCGAAAAAGAACAACAACGTTTAATAGCAGAAGCAGAAAAAGCTAAAGCAGAATCAGGAGTAACTACTGCAGCAGAAATAGAAAAAGCAGAACGACAACAAAAGTTATCAATTATAGTAGCTGAACAAGAAGCAGAAAAACATCGGATTTCTGAACAAAATGTTGTAGAAATTGATGTTTTCCGGCGAAAAAGACAAGCAGAAATTGCTAGAGAAGCAGCAGATTTAGAAGCAGAATCTTTGAAGACTTTAGCAGCAGCTAATCGTGACAAAGATTTAGCTGAAGCTGAAGGTATTGAAGCTAAAGTAGAGGCAGAAAATGCAATGAGTAATGCCAATAGAATCGCACAAATTGTCACAGAATTAGGGCCTAGCTTCATAGATAAATTACCAGAAATAGTCACAGCACTAGCACCCCAACCAGGAATTTTAGGAGATGCCAAAATTTATGCTTTTCCTAGTGCCAATGGCAATAATGGTAATGGTGTTCAAGATATTAGTAAATTAATGTTATCTACAAGTGGTTTAACATTGATAAATTCTTTGTTAGATGAAGGTAAATTAGAGAATTTAATTACAAAAGTAACTCAACTAATTATTAGTAGTAATGGGTCTATTTCAGAACCTGTATAAAGTTCAGTAGATGCCGTTAAAGCTACTGCTAAAATATCGGAAATAGAAACAGCGATCGCTCCACCAAATCTACCTGTAAAAGAAGTAAATAAAACATCAGAGTCCGCAAAGAAAAAAACTACTCTCGTCACACCACCTCCACCACCTAGATCGGTTTAAAAATTAGGCATTGGTGATGGGTGGCTATGAATTGAGAATTGAGAATTTAGAAGTTAAATTCTTACTTGATTAAAATAATCAAACTAGAAAAAAGAGCATTGGTGATTTTAGCTATGAATTTAAAATGAGCGAAGTTAAATTCTTACTTGAGAGAGTGAAACGGTATAGACTGGCACACCTTAAATAGTGTAATAGTAGGGGCGGGTTTGAAATTAATGAAAATGGAAAATGGATAATGAAATAATATTTCCGTACTTGCGTACTATCTCTCAGTTTTAACAAGAGGTAATTATTAATTATTCAGCTTTCAGCTATTGTGCATTTAAACGACTTATTGTTGTGTGCATTATTCAAAGAAAAACCCTTATTACTTCTAACTTCTGACTTGCTAATACGCATTTAAAATGCGTATTAGCTTATTAGCCTCCCCTTTCAAGGGGAAACAATAAATTTTTTTCCTGATCAAAAAAAATGGGTCTAAAACCCCGCCTTTTAAGGCGAAATGTTTTTGGAGCGAGGCATAAATTCCCCTTACAAACAGAATTTCTAACTTCTGACTTTTGACTTTTGACTTTTGACTTCGTTAATGGTCAATCCTCTCGGTTTAAAGCCTCTCCTTTTAAGAAGAAAAAGTGCTAGGAGATTTCCCCATATTCAATCCGATGGTTTTAACCAGAGGTAATTATCCATTATTCATTATCCATTATCAATTAATGAATGGAGGCACTGTTAACTGATAACTGAAATTACCAATGACCCTATTAATTTGATACTCTAACTAAAATGGTCTTGGGATTTGGTAAAAGCAGTGGATATAATTATTGGACGTGGAAAAACAGCTCGTAGAGCTTACGGAATCGATGAAATTGCCTTAGTTCCTGGGCAACGTACAGTCGATCCAAATTTAACAGACACTACATGGAGTATTGGTGGTATTGAAAGAGAAATTCCCATTATTGCTAGTGCAATGGACGGAGTAGTTGATGTCCAAATGGCCGTTCTCTTATCAAAGTTAGGGGCTATGGGAGTTCTCAACCTAGAAGGTATTCAAACCCGTTATACTGATCCAGAGCCAATCTTAGAAAAAATTAGGTCTGTTGGCAAAGATGAATTTGTCACTCTAATGCAGGAACTTTATGCCGCCTCTATCCAA
Source organism: Dapis hubbardiae BLCC-M172 (assembly GCF_050016015.1). Classification (NCBI taxonomy): domain Bacteria; kingdom Bacillati; phylum Cyanobacteriota; class Cyanophyceae; order Oscillatoriales; family Microcoleaceae; genus Dapis; species Dapis hubbardiae. The sequence continues at coordinate 9,714 of NZ_JBNHEQ010000208.1, read as the reverse complement.
CCAGAATTAATTTCTCAGAGAATTAAGGAAATAAAAAGCCAAGGTGGTACTGCAGCAGTAAGTTTAACTCCTGCGGGAGCAATGAAATATGGGAAAGTAGTTGCTGATGCTGGTGCAGACTTATTTTTTGTCCAGGCAACGGTTGTTTCAACTACATTTCTGTCATCTGAATCAGTACCAACTCTTGATTTAGTTAAATTTTGTCAAGAAATGCCTATGCCTGTGATTTTGGGCAACTGTGTTACTTATGAAGTAGCTTTAAATTTGATGAAAGCAGGGGCAGCAGGAGTTCTTGTAGGTATTGGCCCAGGCGCAGCTTGCACATCTCGTGGTGTTTTAGGTGTTGGGGTTCCCCAAGCGACAGCAGTAGCAGACTGTGCCGCAGCACGAGATGATTATTACCAACAAACAGGGAATTATGTGCCAGTTATTGCTGATGGGGGTTTGATTACTGGTGGTGATATTTGTAAGTGTATTGCTTGTGGTGCTGATAGTGTGATGATTGGTTCGCCCATCGCCAGAGCAGCTGAAGCTCCTGGACATGGTTATCATTGGGGAATGGCCACTCCTAGTCCAGTATTACCACGGGGTACTCGGATTCAGGTAGGTACAACTGGAACAATAAAGCAAATTATGTGTGGGCCAGCACAATTGGACGATGGCACTCATAATTTGTTGGGTGCTTTGAAGACTAGCATGGGAACTTTGGGTGCTAAGGATTTGAAGGAAATGCAACAGGTTGAGGTGGTAATTGCTCCTTCCTTATTAACTGAGGGTAAAGTTTATCAAAAAGCCCAAAAATTGGGCATGGGTAAGTAGATTTACTTGCTTAATAAAACTCAAGATATCTCATATCCTTGACAAAATTTATGAAGTAGTTTTTAAATTTGTCAATTATCCTGGAATTATCTGAAAGGAAATGTCACAATAGAGATAGCGGAGATATTATGTTTCCGTTCACTCCTCACACCACAATCCGCCCGGGCTTTTTTAGTTCGGGCGGTTCCTTTATTAACTTGAGGTCTAATTAGGCTTTTGAGCTTATATTGGTTTTCATTAACAGTCTTGTTCTGACGGAGATACTCGGTAGGCTTAATATCAGGTGTCAGAAGTTAAAAGTAACTTTTGGCCTTTGGACATGACTTCTAGATATAACCTTTATTGGGTAATACTAAATTGATAAATGGTTTTTACATCTTCTTGAGGCTAGGGAGATGGTAATACTGTAGAAAATCCTTAGCATCTCAGAAAGAAGGTAAACTTCAATCCAACAAAGGCTTTGCTGAAGTAATAGGTTTTTCCATTCAAGAAGAATATAATAATAGATTTTTAACTGTATATATATTAAGGAAATAATTATCCAAAAAATATCTATAGTAATCCTCTGAACAGTTCTAGTATTTTGGTGTTAGGGGCGAATTCACCCCTACAGGAGTCAGAAGTCATAATTTCAAAGGATTTCAATGGAATTTAACTATTATAAAACTTGTTACAACCTATTTAGGATTGCTATATTTTCGGATTTCATAATTTTATGCAACATTGAAGAACTAGGAAAAAACAGGTTTGCGTGGGTTAGTTCTTTGAATTATAAGGCTTTAGTCTCCAAACTTTTAGTGAAATGGGATTTTGTCAAATAAAAATTCAATTTATGCAGAGATTCAACTCAAGTGGATGTATTAACTATCAAGAATATTCTCAAGTTTAAATTACCCTAACATTACAATATGACCCAGAAATTAGTTTTAAGAAATCGTCGAAAATCTCCACTTTCACAATGGCAAAATATAGATTGGTCTCTGCTATTGGTTTATATAGGAATGACTATCTTTGGTGGAGTTATGATCCAAAGTGTGGAAAGAAACCAGGGCCTAACAGACTGGTGGCAGCATTGGCTCACAGGAGGAGTAGGCTTAATTTTGGCCTTAATTATTGCTCGTTGTCGTTACGAAGTCTTAATGAACTGGAAATGGGTGATTTATATTTTGACCAATCTCTCTTTGGTTGCGGTACAAATCATTGGTACTTCAGCCCTAGGGGCGCAAAGATGGATTAATGTTGCTGGTTTCCATGTTCAACCGTCAGAATTTGCCAAGGTAGGGGTAATTATTACCTTGGCAGCAATACTCTCGTCTAAGACTAGAGTAAAACTATTAGACTTTTTTAAAGTTCTCATAATTACAGCAGTACCTTGGTTATTAGTTTTTTTAGAACCCAATCTTGGCACTTCCTTAATATTTGCTTCAATTACTATGGGAATGCTTTACTGGGGTAATGTTAATCCTGGTTGGTTAATATTGCTTGTTTCTCCTATTTTTTCAGCTATCTTTTACAGCTTTTATTTCCCTCTTTGGGTTGCCTGGATAGCTTTGATGGCCTTAATTGCTTGGCGGAGTTTACCTTGGGGTTGGTTATGGGGTCCAATAATTGGGGGAGTTAATATTCTATCTGGAAATGTTGGGCAAATATTATGGGATTTGTTGAAAGACTATCAAAAAGACAGATTAACAGGATTTCTTAATCCAGAACAAGACCCTTTGGGTACAGGATATCATTTGATCCAATCTCGGATTGCTATTGGTTCTGGACAACTTTTTGGTAGGGGATTATATCAAGGTACTCAAACTCAACTGAATTTTATCCCAGAACAGCATACAGATTTTATCTTCTCAGCTATTGGTGAAGAGTTGGGTTTTGTTGGTTGTATTCTTGTACTCTTGACTTTTTGGTTTATTTGTATGCGGTTGGTTATTATTGCTCAGACTGCTAAAGATAATTTTGGTTCTCTCATAGCCATTGGAGTATTATCAATGTTGATATTCCAAGTTTTTGTGAATATTGGTATGAATATTGGTTTGGCTCCTGTGACTGGTATCCCACTACCTTTACTTAGTTATGGGCGATCGGCTTTGTTGAGTAATTTTATTGCTCTGGGATTAGTTGAGTCAGTCGCTAATTATAGACCTAAACAAAATTGATAAATTACTTGGTGGGGGGTTTCCAAAGTCAGAATTTAGAATTTAGAATTTAGAAGTAATTCTTGACTGAGTTGGAGCATTTATCAATGTCTGCGCCCCATTTCTATAGCGCTATATATTTAAGATATTTTGAATCAAAACTATAACGTCTGAGTAATATGTAGTATTTATAACTTATATCATGTCCGGATAAGAGCGTGATAAAAAAACTTTCTCCTTCTTCTCCTCTTCCTTTTCCTTCTTCTTTCTTGTTTCTTCCCTCCTGACTCCTGTACGGGGGTTAACTATAGTTATGCGAAGCTAACGGCCATTCGCCCCTACGACTCCTGACTCCTCCCTCGTTATTTATAACTGTTCAACCGGACATGATATTAAACGATACTTTGTAGCACTATGCAGAACTCAAAGCTGACTTGTGGCCATAGTTAATATCGATTAATGTTGATGACTGAATCCTTTCATTATTATCGAACACACAATTTTAATAATTGTAGTATCATATATTTCATAGTTCATAATCCTTAATAAATAAGCTTTGATTCAGTCCGAGACTTTAGAATTACTAGAATGGCCTCGCTTGTGTCAACATTTGGCCACTTTTACAGCAACTAAATTGGGTGCAATTGCTGCTCATCGTTTACAAATTCCGTCAACAAGGGCGGAGACAATAAGGTTATTAGCCCAAACTCAGGAAGTATATAAATTAGAAACTCTTGTCGCACAGGGTTTGTCTTTTGACGGGATTGAAGATATTGGTGATTCTCTGGAAAGGGCAGAATTGGGTGGTATACTTTCTGGAGGTGAACTTTTAGCTATTGCTACAACTCTGGCTGGAGTTCGTAAGTTGCGTCGGACAATTGATGGTTATGAGTCAGAATATGAGTTGTCTGTTTTGCCAGAATTGGTAGCTGAGTTGCGGACTTATCCAGAATTAGAACAAGAAATTCACCGTTGTATAGATGATAGAGGGGATGTTACGGATAGAGCTAGTCCTAAACTGGCAGGTATTCGGGAAAAAATGCACCATCTCCGAGACCGCATCGATACTATCCTCCGTAGAATTTTACAAAACAAAGCTAATGCTATTCAACAACCGATTATTACTCAACGGGGCGATCGCTTTGTAATTCCTGTTAAAGCTCCTCAAAAGGATGCTGTCCCTGGTATTGTTCACGATACATCGACAACAGGTTCGACATTATACATTGAACCTAATGCAGTTGTCAACCTTAATAATCAAATGCGACAAGTGCAACGCCAAGCTCAAAGGGAAGAGGAAGCTATTCGACAAGCTTTGACTGAGCAAGTAGCAGAAGTTAAGGAAGACTTAGAGCAGTTGTTGGCGATCGCTACTATTATTGATTTGGCTACAGCTCGCGCTCGTTATAGTTTATGGTTGGGAGCTAATCCGCCTCGGTTTACTGAGCCAGACTCTGACCAAGTTATGACTATGCGTCAATTGCGACATCCGTTGTTGGTATGGCAACAGCAGCACGAGCAGGGAAATTCCGTGGTACCTATTGATGTGAATGTTATACCGCCAGTGAGAGTGGTAGCGATTACGGGTCCGAATACTGGTGGTAAAACTGTTACTCTGAAATGTCTGGGGTTAGCTGCACTGATGGCAAAGGTGGGGTTGTTTATTCCTGCTAATGACCCTGTAGAGTTGCCTTGGTTTGAGCAAATATTAGCTGATATTGGTGATGAGCAGTCTTTGGAGCAAAGTTTATCTACTTTTTCTGGTCATATTCGGCGAATTATTAGAATTTTAGAAGCAATAGATGGAGAGGAGTCAGGAGTCATTCTTAAGTCAGAAGTTTTTATGAAGTCAGAAGTAAAAGATGTTGATGGTTTATCTGGGGATGAAAATAAGTTAAAAGTTAAAACTGAAAAGTTAAACGTAACAGAAGTTGATGATTTTTCTGAGGATGAAAATAATTTAGAAGTTGATAATTTATCGGAGAATGATAATAAGCTAAAAGTTAAAAATCGGAATTTAAAAGTAAAAGATGTTGATGGTTTTTCTGGGAATAAAAATAATTTAGATGTTGATAATTTTTCTGAGAATGAGGATAAGTTAAAAGTTAAACTTCACAATTCAAAAATAACAGAATTTGATGGTTTTTCTGAGAATGAAAATAATTTAGATGTTGATGATTTTTCTGAGGATGAAAATAAGTTAAAAGTCAAAATTAAACAATCAAAAGAGAGAGATGCTGATGATTTTTCTGAGGATGAAAATAATTCAGAAGTTGATGATTTATCTGTAGATGAAAATTTGGAAAATTCTCGTTTATCACCTACTCTTGTTTTGTTAGATGAAGTTGGTGCTGGTACTGACCCGACTGAAGGTAGTGCTTTGGCAATTTCTCTATTGCAACATTTGGCAGATAACGCATTATTAACCGTGGCAACTACTCACTTTGGAGAACTGAAAGCTCTCAAATATGAAGATGAACGTTTTGAAAATGCTTCCGTAGAATTTGATACTAATTCTTTACAACCAACTTATCGTTTACTTTGGGGAATTCCTGGGCGGTCTAATGCCATGACTATTGCTGGTAGATTAGGTTTAAAACAGGATATTATTGATAGAGCGCAAGGTTACGTTGGAGGAGATTCTGAAGATGTAAATCAGGTAATTGCAGGTTTAGAAGAGCAAAGACAAAAACAAGAAACTAAGGCAAAAGAAGCATCTGAATTATTACAAGAAACTGAGTATTTGCATCAGGAAGTTGCTCGAAAAGCTGCTACTTTGAAGGAACGGGAACGGGAATTAAAGTTGGCGCAAGAAGTAGCAGTACAGGAAAAAATTGCTGAAGCAAAAGCAGAAATTGCGACAGTAATTCGGAAATTGCAACAGGGTCCCCTGACGGCGAGAAATGCTCAGAAAGCTACTAATACTATTAATGAAATTTCTGAGAAATATTTACCTTCTCGTACTCCTCCACCCAAGAAACCTAGTTTTATGCCAAAGGAAGGGGATAGAATTAGAATTCCGAAAATTGGGCAAACTGCGGAGGTGTTGACTGCTGCTAATGAAAATGATGAGTTAACTGTTAAATTTGGGATAATGAAAATGACAGTTAATTTGAGAGAAATAGAGTCTCTTGATGGTGAGAAGGTTGAGTCTTTTAAGAAGAGTAAAAATGTAGAGTCTCAAAAGAGTAAAAAGTCAGAAAGTAAGTCTAAGGAAACTCAGTCACAAGTTACTTCTAGTGGTTTAGCTGTTCGTACTTCTCAAAATAGTATAGATGTTCGGGGGAGTCGGGTAGCGGATGCTCAAATTGAGGTTGATCGGGCGTTGTCGAAAGCGATCGAATATGGTTTGTTGTGGATTATTCATGGTAAAGGTACTGGTAAGTTGAGACAGGGTATCCATGAATTTTTGCAGGAAAATCCTTTGGTGGAACGTTATGAGTTAGCTGGTAAGAGTGATGGGGGTAGTGGGGTGACTATTGCTCATTTAAAAATTTAGAATTGAGAATTTAGAATTCAGAAGAAATTTGTAGTAGACTGACACACCTTAAATGGTACAACATAAAGATATTGTAGGGGCGAATGGCATTCGCCCCTAACCATGGTATGACCACGACAGAACTATATTACTCAGATTTATCGGGAAGTATTCCCTATTCCCTATTCCCTATTCCCTATTCCCTATTCCCTACTCCCTACTATTGAAACTGACTAAATAACCAAGTGTAAACTTGGATTTGATTTTCTTGACGAGTGCGTTGCAGTGCTTCTTCTAATAAAGAAATTGCTAAATTTGGCAAAACTTGAGACTGGTTAATTCTTTGACTACCTCCATTGGCGATCGCAAAGGCAATAACTTCTACCTTCTGTACATCAACTATCCAATATTCAGCTACATTCATTGCTTCATACAACAAACGCTTTTCCCCTAGATCGTCTGGTAGGGAAGTATTGGCAATTTCTACAACTAGATTTGGTAGAGGATAAATATCTAAGTCAATAATAGATGTTTTCCAAGGAACTACATTAGCATTTTCTCCAATATAAAAAGAAAGGTCTGGTTGAGCTTCTCGAAATCCAGTTTTGCGATAGGTACAGTTATCTTTACCATCTACCTTGATACTTTTAGCCATTGCAAATAAATTGACTATAGTGGTAATAATCATGTGGTCTGTGGCATGGTCATTTCCTAATGGTGACATTTCGATTCTAAATTTTCCTTCGTTGTAATAACTTTTAGTTTTTTCGTAACTTGGGTTGTCAATGGTTTGGATATATTCTTCCCAAGTTGCTGTTATCCAAGTGTCTGTGGTTAGTTGGGTTTGGGTTTGATTCATTGTCGAATAATTTTAATTTTTGGATATATTTATTAGTTTGTCAGTGATGGCAGATTTTATCTGAGTGTAGCATAGGGAAAAGAGGACAAAAGGTAAGAGTCTTAGAAGGAAAAGGCAGAAACCACCGGACAAAATGAGACGATCCGAAAACCTCTATATTTGTTGCTGTCATTGCCATTGACACAGTTACGCTTGGCACTTCGGCAAGTCCAAGAATCGTCGTTCCAGCAACCGCCACGGAATGATTTTATATTACTATCTCCTCCAGTTTCCCAAGCACTACCATCATTAGGCGCTCCATTATAATTACCGTGCCAAATATCCTGACACCATTCCCAGACATTGCCGTGCATATCGTATAAACCAAAAGCATTGGGAAGAAAATTTCCCACGTCGGTTGTTTCTTTTCGATATATTCCTTTAGGGGCATTCCCATAAGCAGAATTGCCGTTGTAGTTAACTAACTCAGACGTTATGGTTTCTCCAAAATGGAAAGGAGTAGTAGTACCAGCACGACAAGCATATTCCCACTGACTTTCACTGGGTAGTCTGTAGGTTTTCCCAGTTTTTAGAGAGAGTTTTGTACAAAACTCTCTAGCCTTATGCCAGTTCAGATTTTCTACTGGGCGCTTCTCTCCTTTAAACTCAGAAGGATTTTCACCTATAATAGCTAAATATTGTTCTTGGGTAATAGGATATTTACTCATATAAAAAGGTTCGAGAGTAACTTGATGCTGCTGATTTTCATTTCCATCTCTTCTTTCTTCATTTTCTGGCGAACCCATAAGAAAACTTCCGCCAGGAATATAAACCATTTCTAATTTAATTCTATTGCCTAAATCTTCTATTTTTTGTCCAGCACTTCCCTGGGTACGACTAATAATATACCCTGATTTATCGACAGTTAAAACTTCAAAAGTAAATAGCTCTCCTTTTTCGGATTTTGCTGTTGATGGTTGAGATATTTGTCGTGAAAAAATAAATTGTTGTTGTGGTTGAGAAGTAGGTTGAATAATTGACGGTTGAGATTTTTGTGGTTGAGAAGTAGGCTGTTTTTTTCTTTGAGAGGTATGCTGAATCAGAGACAAAATTTCTCCTACATTTTTAAACCTTTTCTTAGTTGCTCCAACAATCATTTTATCCAAGATTTTTCCAAGTTCATCACTCACCTTTGACTGTAAATAATCTCGCCACACCCACTCACCTTCACTCACATCAAATAACTCAAAAGGCTGCACTCCAGTTAATAAATGAATAGAAGTTACACCCAAACTATAAATATCACTAGAAAAAGTTGCTTTTCCTACGGCTTGTTCTGGTGCAGCATATCCTTCAGTACCTATCACAGTTCCCGTCACAGCTAAAGCAGTAATTGTGGCATATTTAGCCGCCCCAAAGTCTACCAATATAATATTATCTGGCGAGCTTCTAGCTCGCACTGGATATTGATTATTATTATTTCTCCTAATAATATTCTCTGGTTTAATATCTCGATGAATTACCTGCTTAGAATGAATAAATTCCAACACAGGCAATAAACTTTTTAACAACTCCAAAATTTGACTTTCATTAAAAGCTCCCGACTCTTCCAACTCTTGCTGTAAATTTTGCCCGTCGATAAATTCTTGTACTAAATACTGTCGATTATTCTGAGTAAAATATGCTAAAAGTTCGGGAATTTGTGGATATCTACCTAAACTATCCAAACGTTCAGCTTCTTGAGCAAATAATTCCGCAGCTTTTGATAAAATTTTAGTTCCTTGTGCTTGAGGAAAAAATTGTTTAATTACACAAAAAGGTTTTGAAGGTTTGTATTCATCTACAGCTTGAAAAGTTCTGCCAAAACTACCTTGCCCAATAATTTTTACCGCGCGATAACGTTCGGCTAAAACTAATTTTTCACCACAGTTTTGACAGAATGTTGTTTGTGGTGGGTTAAGTTTTAAACAGTCAGGGTTTAAACATTGAGTCATAATCACTTATTAGTATAGTAGGTTGGCTTATTCGCGCTATTCGTTGTGAAGCATGGAACAAAACCAAACAATAAACAATAATAATGAATTATATCATTGTGGGGGACAGGTTCATCTAATCTGTTAGTAAAACTGATTAATTTAATGCGGAACCCACCCCTAAATTGTAATATTTAAGAGTGGGGTTTTATTGCTGTTTCACTGTCTGAAATAAATGCTTATTCTAGTAGGTTGGGTTGAGGAACGTTTGCGGAGCATTTCCAACGGAAAAACCCAACAATCAAATTGGGTTTGGAGACCAAACCCCTACAGTTTTTTCTGACCATAAATTTCATCTTACCGAATCATTAATAATTAGTAATTAGTAATCAACTGGGGTTTGGAGACCAAAACCCTACAGTTTTTTCTGACCATAAATTTCATCTTACCGAATCATTAATAATTAGT
>NZ_JBNHEQ010000207.1:0-10691 GCF_050016015.1 Dapis hubbardiae BLCC-M172 | reverse complement strand
GTTGATAATTAATTAAACTATTGCGTTACAGTTTTTAGATTTTAGATAGCTTCTCCTCCATGTTTTGTAAAATTATTTTATTCAATTGATTTAGTAGTCGAGCAAAATTAATTGTATGTTTTATGATTATTAGGTTAAGTAATTAGGCAAAAATATAGCAGCAATCAGGATAATTCACCCTCATATAGAATCTCTTCAGAAATTCCCATAGGTTCCATTTCCAAATTTTCCTGACTACCCATTTCTCGTATCCATCTCAAAAGTGTATTTGCTAACCTTGTTGCTATAACAGTTCCTTCAAAATTAAAGTCAGGATTTTGTAAACCCTTGCCCAACATTTGTTTACCTATATCTGTAATAAAAACTAATACTGCTCTATTTTTTACCTCAATTCTAATTGCTCCAGATTTTTCTAATTCCTCATATACCCCTTGATATTTACCTATTTTTTTCCCGTATTTTTTCCGTTTAACTCTAGTAGTTAATTCACTTTTTTTTACTCCTATAGCTGTTTCTCCCTCCCCTCCTAAATCCCACAAAGTAAGCAGTAGACGAGTTTTATTTATATCCTCAACACTTTCCTCTCCAATAATTTCATTATCATGGCTTAAATTAATATTTGTTTCTGTTTCTAAACTCTGATTTTCTGTTGACATCTCCAGATTTCCTTATGTGTATGAAATCATTAATAAACACTATTGGGTAGACTCATCTTTTTGTTTATTAAACCTGCCCACGACCAGTTAAATAATTAACGAATTTAAAATGAAAATTGAACTATCAGAAAAGACTCTAATAGCTCTTAATTTCAAAATTCAGAAATGCTTGTAGAGAGACAAAGCTAAATATTCAGTATTTTCTGTGCCATCTCTATAGTTTGACGCATCTTCCGTTCACAATTAATCAATGCAGAATATTCTGCATCTGTCAAGTCTAGCTCTAACACTTTTCCCACTCCCTGACTTCCTAACAAACAGGGAACTCCTAAAAAAATATTTTCTAAACCATATTGCCCTTGAAGATAGGCACTACAAGGTAAAAGTTGATTTTGATTTTTTAAGATCGACTCTATCATTAAACTTGTGGATGCTGCTGGTGCATAGTAGGCACTACCTGTCTTGATCAACTTAACAATTTCCGCCCCACCATTACGAGTTCTTTCAATAATTCTGGCAATAGCACTATCGTCCATAATTTCTGTAATGGGTATACCATTAACAGTCGAATAGCGTGGCAAAGGAATCATTAGATTTCCATGAGTCCCCAAAACCATCCCACTAATATTAGCCACAGAAATTCCTAATTCCATCGCAATAAATGTCCGAAACCTTGCAGCATCTAACAGGCTTCCCATTCCTATAACTCGGTGTCCAGGTATTCCTATAGTCTGCCAAGCTAAATAGGTCATTAGGTCAAGGGGGTTGGTAACTACTATAAAAATGGCATTTGGAGAGTGGGCAAATGCAGCTTTTGCTACATTAACGACAATCTGGGAATTAATTTTCAGTAACTCATCTCGACTCATTCCTGGCTTCCGAGGTTGTCCTGATGTAATAACTACAATATCTGAATCTGCTGTATCTACATAATCATTTGTACCAATAATTTGGCGATCGTTTAGATACAGTGCTTTTGCTTGGATTAAATCTAGGGCTATACCTTGAGGCAAATCTGAGATAATATCTAGTAATACTACATTCGCAATATTTTTCTCTAACAGTATTTCGGCCAGGGTACTACCTACTTTTCCAGCTCCAATAATTGATACACGGCCAACATCAACAGTAGAATCACAAGTCATAAATTTCTCAGTAATACCAGTTTTATAAGTAGTCATGCAAAATTAATTACACATACTCTAAAGCGGAAAAACATAAGTTGTAAAAATTACAGGGAATAAAAATAGCAGGAGTCTGCGGTTTTAATTTCTGATTAAAAAGAAGACCCCTGCTTTTGATATATTCTTAAAGTTTAGAGAAAATTTTACTCAAATTTTTCTAACTGGTCTAGTCGTAACCAGATATTCGGAGTAGGAACTTTGCCAAATTTGACAAAAGCATAATCTCCCCTCGTATCTACAATTTCTCCCTTACTTTCAAATATGTAAGGAGGGAACCTATTGTCACTTGCTTTAGCTTCTAAACTATTTTCTAGTTTTTCTCGCACAACACGAACTAAACTACCTTTTTTAATCTCTGCCATATATGGATTTCTATTTCTTGTCTTTTCTGTCTTAAATTCTAATAGGGAATTACATTAAGTCGATCTTTTTTTCTTTTTCCCTATCCTACTCCCCATTTTCTAATCTTCCCTACTCCCTACTCCCTATTATTTTTGACATTGAGGACAAAAATGGGTAGACCGCCCCGCTAGCTTAATTTTTTCTAAATATGTATCACAAATTCGACATGGTTGACCAGCACGATTATAAACCCAAGCTACGCCCCCATAATTACCATTAACTCCCTTAACATTGAGAAAGTTGCTGAAAGTTGTACCACCTGCATCTATAGAAGTTGCCAAAACTTTCAGAATAGCTATATGTAATTGTTCTATTTGGTTTTCAGTCAAATCTTTGCACAAAGTTGTGGGTCTAATACCACTGAGAAATAAGGCTTCATCAGCGTAGATATTGCCTAACCCAGCAATGGTTTTTTGGTCTAAAAGGGCTGTTTTAATGGGTCTGTGCCTTTTGTGTAATTGTTTACTAAGGTACTCAAGAGAAAATTCTGGGGAAAATGGTTCTGGACCTAGTTGTTTCAGACCAGTGATAATGTGGGATATTTCTTTTGCTGGTGCTATTCTCCACATCTGGCCAAAGGTACGTTGATCTACAAATCTTAATTCATGGGTGGGATTTTTTTTGTCCTCTGTTGATTGATGAATAAAAAATAATCTAACTCGCGTATGTTTGTGTAGTCTTTCTTCTGGCTTTACCCATAGGAGTTGGCCTGTCATTCGCAGATGTACTCCTAACCAACCATCCTGGTTTTGTTTGACCTGGGTAAATTCTGGGGTTTCTCGATCCCATTTGTAGAGTTGGGCGAGTAAATATTTGCCTCGTCGATGCCATTGGGCGATCGCTTTTCCTTCCAACCCACCTAAAAAATCATCAACAGAAACAGGGTGAGCAACTGTGCGTTTTAGCAACACTTCCCCACCCAATATCTGTTTATTGAGAGTCAGTTGATTTAGACCTCGTTTTACTATCTCTACTTCCGGTAGTTCTGGCACAGTGCTAACTATTCCTCACAGTATTTATTATTATATAGATACTGTAGAGAATTTTTTCTAGTTAAGCATTTATCTAAGACATTGACATCTCCAGGGGTTGAAACACCCTTGATTCCGTGAGTGCTTAACCCACCGCAAATGGGACGGGGCGTTTAAAGTGCGGAAGTAAATTCCGCACGCAGCCCCTCATAAATCCACATTTGCTTCAAGCCTGTCAACAGACTTCTAAACTCCTCGGCGTAGACAAAAATCTAGCTGTGAGGTTACTTTTTTTAGTTAGCTTTCACGAGTGGTTTTACTCACGCTGGTTGGAGCAATAAATCGCTGCTTTACCTGCCTGCTTGCTTTTCTAAGGGAATGCTGCGCAAGCCGTCGTAGGAAATTAGTTCCCCGTCTCCTGTCCGCCGGAATTTCACCGTACTAGCGCTCTTGTCATGGCGACAAACCTTGTTCTTACTTGCTATCTCTTAGTATACCAGACTTTTACGCCGCTTTATTACCCGCACGTCGTTATTCAACCAGCCGTTAAAACAGGCTGGCTAAGTTTCTCCCGACATTTTTCAGGTTTTTGCCTATTTTTGCTTGTTTAATTTAGAATTGCTAGAGTGAGCTTTTTCTATATCTTTAAATGTTCCAAGAACAGTTAGCCTAATTATTTACCTTTCGGCGCTTCTACCTCTAAAACTTCGCTCATGCCAAAGTTATTTGTGTTAACACCAGATGCACTACCACTGAAACCGTTGTAATTTACTTTGTCAAACCGAACAATAACTGGGTACTTAATGCCACTTTTATCAACAGAAGCAACTGTACCAATTTCCTGATACCAGTAGGATTCTTTGCGTAAAATCCGAACTTTAGAACCACGTTGAACCATGAATTTTTTTTCCTTTAAATTAAGTATGGTAAAACTGTCATCTCATCCTATCTCTTTTAAGCCTAATAATTTTTTAAGTTTTGTTGCAATTAATTTAGCCAGGATATTTGAACAAAATGGGCAGGGCGACCCCACAAATCTTGAATAACAGAAATATCAATCACTCTCAAGTTAAAAGGAATAGCAGTTGTGAGATATTTTTGGGCTAAACTACCCAATTCTGGTGCTAGTTGTGTAGCTGCCGTAGCTGCAATACCAAAACCTAAAAGTTGTTCAATTGGTTTTGGGGGTAAAAGCATATTTATACCTAGAGCAAATCCAGCAGTAAGAGTCATTGCCACTGATAAATTTGTGCCACATCTAGGATGTACTGCTAAATTCCATTCTCCAGAAGTAATTCGCTGTAGTGCTGTTTCTACTGCCTGATTTAATTGAGATGGGTCTACTGCACCGTAAAGATAAAATCCTTGTGGTGTGGACATCCCTCCAATTGATTCATTAGAAGTTGTTGCAGTTCCTGAGTTGGCTAATTCACTCAATACCCAAACTGTAGCGTGTTCTAGAGCATGAACTTGTCTAATTGTCAATATCTCTTTTAAACCAGGAAAAAAATCTAGTTGCTTGAGAAAATCGCTATCTTGTGTAGGATAGGGGGAAAAGTTAAAGGGAAACTGATCATTTACAGATGAAGTAGAGGTATTTGTTGTCATAGTATTTTTTCTTCTTGAAAATTGCCTATTTCTATAACATTCCTATTGTAGTTGCGGAAAAAATATTCTGACAAAAGGGAATAGGTAGGGTTTGCTGAAAAAGTCTTTTTAAGGAGTAGGGGAGTGGGTAGGGAAGTTGTATGCAACGTCCGTACAGAGTAGTTAGGAGAAACGAGGAATTATAGAGGAGATAGTCGGATATATTTGTCCCTTGATTTTTCTGTTATATATTCTGCCTTTTATGCTAACTTTTTGAGAGTTTTCAACTGAAAACCTGGCACTTTTTTTAAACCTAAGAAGGCACTTACCTTTACCTGTCAGTGCTTTTAGATTTAATCAGCAAGGTCTAGGTAAGAGGGAATGGGGAACAGAAGTAAAAGTTAGAGAATTTTTATCTATCTTTTGGTAAGCATTCAGCGGTCAGCCGTCACCTATCAGCTATGGCTTTTCATTTTACATAAAATCTTTATTTAAACCCCAGCCCTTAAGACCAGAGTTCTATTGAGCCAGAATTAATCTTAACTACACTCGTCCTAGTCTTATTGCTGATGGCTGACAGCTAATAGTTGAATACTTACATCTTTTGGATTTTTTACCAGTGATTTAAGATTGCTATAGATTTAATATTCCTTGAAAATTTTAGATAAATTCTTATTTATTTAATTAACTATTTTATCTGAAATAATTTTCTATTTATATCATAAAATTATCTTGGCTATTTTACTCAAATAAAAGCTTGATTACTGCTTCTAAATTCTGAATATCATAGACATTTATCCAAATTTTTGAAGTATAGCAATGTGCGCTGGCACGCTTTACAAATGGCAGGAGGTGTCCAAGCAGCTCAAAGCTTTATATTATCGGCAATTTATTCTCACTCTTGCTTGTTTTATGTTCCCTGTTCCCTGCGCGCAGCGCTATACAATTATGGTTCACTGAATAAGTCTAACAACATTACCGAAACATAAAGGTATAAAGCCTCTCCATTCATGCATAAAAAAGAAAAAAAATTACTTCCCTTTTAGCAAATACTCTTATTAAAAAGAATAGACAATTATTAATTGTTGAATACTCAAAAGCTTATAGCTTTTTTTTCTTAAACAAAGTCTGAAAATTATCACCTTTGCCTGTCTCAAAAACCCTGAACTTTTAACATAACTAACCTCAAAAATATCAGAAAATTTTTTTCTCACTCCTGTGTACTCCCCATTCCTTCTAACTCGATCCTCCTACCCATATCCGCAATACTTATTCAGTAGACCAAAATTATTTTTTTCCCTATTATTTGTTGGTAATTAAGTTATTTCCTCAACAGTTAATCCCATAACAACCAACAGGAAATAGGAAATAAGAAATAGGAAGAAAAAAGATAAATGTATCTCACAAAGAGTGAGAAACGGTATATTATGTTTGTTCTTGTCTTTGACCATTGCGAAATACTCCAGGAAATCGCTTTCCTTCAGAATCTATAATAATCCCTACACCATGAGGTACTCCACCCCTTAGTTCTCCTTCATAACGAATTCCATTAGGATATGTACAACTTCCTTTGCCATCTAGCGCGGCGTTAAAAAAATCTCCTTGACACCGTATTCCATTAGCACGGATAAACACCCCTGGTCCAAAAGGATTTCCAGCAAAGAATTCTCCCTCATAGCGATCGCCATTAGCGTAAATAAATTGACCTCGACCCGTGGGCTGACTACTAATCACACTACTAGAGAGATTTTCTACTAGGTTAAAATCTCCAACAAAGCGATCGCCATTGTCAAAAATAATTGTCCCAGACCTAATTTGTCCATTTTGGAATACTCCTGTCACCCTAGCGTCATTGGAGAATATAAAAGTACCTTGTCCATTCGGAAGACCATTACGAAACTGTCCTTCGTAGCGATCGCGATTAGCATAGACATATACACCACTTCCTTGTGGCCTTCCATTCACAAAATCCCCAGCATAATTGTCTCCATTGGGATAATTACACTTCACTCTACCTGTAGGAGGGTTGCCTTCACAAAAAGGTGCTTCTGTTTGTTCTTGTGCCATTAATGGCTGAGGATGCCACATTATAATTATGTATCCTAGACAAGAACCTGTTAATATTGCTTTCCTTAGTTGTTTTATTAATAGCAGCATGGTTATTTCAGTTATCAGTTATCAGTTATCAGTACCTCTAATAATAGGGAGGCTTGAAATCTGAAATTTCCTTTTTTGTCTCCTTGAAAAGGGAGGCCATTGACCTGATCTATTTGGTCTGTATCAAATTTGCTTATATATGTAGAGTTTTTATTATTCCAATTTCATTATAATCCTCTCCTAAAGATTTATAGGAGTTTGTGGGCATTTAATAACAAATGCCTAAACTTGCTGAAAAGCATTTATTTTTTATTAGTCTTCAGTAGTTATCGGTTTACTTCCAACCTCTTTGGGAATTTCCACACCACTTTGCTCAAATACAACAACTGGTTCAGCTCCCTTCTTCAAGTCAACTCGCTTTACCAATACCTGACCATTCGCCAGTCTTTGCCCGATCTTCACATATCTACTGGTAGGTTCGGTAGGAACTTTAACAATAATCTGCTTTTGGCTCCCCACTTGTACAACCCCACTAACTTCTATGCCATCAGCAATAGTAGTATCTGGTGGTGGTGGAGGTGGCGGTGGTGGTGGAGGTGGCGGTGGCGGTGCTGGGGGAAAACCAGGTCCTCTCCACTGAGCAGGTGGACTTCCTTTTATAGGTAATTCAGGTAAACTTGGTACTTGTTGAGTAGATGAAGTTGGCAGGTCTGGAGGTTTTGGTGGTGAAGATATGGTTTGTGATTGTGTAGTACCTGAAGGATGAGGTGTAACTTTCGTATCTGAAGTCTTACTGTCTGAAGTCTTACTGTCTGAAGTCTTACTGTCTGAAGTCTTACTGTCTGAAGTCTTACTGTTCGTTCTAGATGCTACTTGTTGACTTGTTTTTTGTTGTGGACTGCTTTGTGTAGTTGTATTTGATTGAGAGGAAGGTTCCCGTGAATCTATTGTTTGAGATGACTGTTGTGGATTTTGTTGTTGCACAGGTTGGCGTGAATCTCCAACCTGGTTTGTGGGTTGAGTTCTCCCTGGTGGTGTCCAAGAGGAAGGTGATTTAGTTTCGGGTAGATTCGGGATATTTGGTACTTGTTGACTGCTGAGTTCAGGAAGTTGGGTAAATATGGAATCATCCGTTTGATCAGAGTCCTGACGTGGCACTGGGATACTTGGTAAACCTGAGAAAGGATCTTTTGTATCTGGACTTGCCGGAATAGAAGTTTGTGTTTGAGAGGTTGTGTTAGTTTGAACTTCTTGTTTAAGGGATTTAGTTCTTTCATTCGCGTCTGTAGACCGAATTAAATCTGTTGATATTTCCGACTTCTGGGGAACATCTGGAGATGGAAAAGGTCCATCAGTAGGTTGTGAAGATGGAGATTCTGGAGCTTCTAATTTTGTGCTAGGGGAAGTTTCTGAAGTATTCGCAGTAGAACTGTCTCTACCATTGATAAAAGGAAGAGAGTCACATCCACTTATCCAGAGAGATAATATACTTGCTCCTGCTGTTAAGAAAAGTTTACGCATTACGATTCTGAAAAATCTAATATTGCACAGGATAGCATTGACATTATCCCTACGGATCGCTTGAGCGAAAACTCGAAATTCCTAGACATGAGGTTAGGGTTTCCGGAGCTTTCCATAGGAAAGCTATTCTGAAATAGGGTTTTGGTTTCTGCTGGGTCTTGCCTCCTGGGGAGGTGCTGCGCTTTTCATTTCCCGCAGTGCGACATAGCACTTGGTTCTAAAGCCATTTAATCTTTCTGGTTTTACGCTTGCTCGACAGAGTGAAACTACTAGCCTAAAAGTCTTATTTATGGTAACAGATTAATTTTAGAAGTGCAATATTGATGGGTATTTATCCCAACGGTATGATAATTTGGCTAAATTGTAGTCTACTGAAGTACAATGACTAAATTTTCTAATTTTTGAAAAAACAATCAATAATCACAAAATTAAGGCAGGGCAAACGCATCTAAATTATGGAGTAGTAGATGCTCTGGGTAATCCTACTCTTTTTTTTACTCCAGGTCAAGCTTTTGACTTAGATGGAGCAGATGTTTTATTACCGATGGTAGAAGCAGAAGCGGTACTAGGAGATAAAGCTTATTATGCTCTTTCTTAGGGTAATTGGGCTTTTGAATGAGAGAGGAATAGAAGTAGTGATTCCTCCTAAAAAAAACCGAAAAGAACTTCGTAATTACGATGAAATATTGCAGTTAGCACCTCATCTTATAGAAAATTTTTTCGCCAAACTCAAACAATATAGAGCGTTGGCGGAGCCTAGTGGCAGCTATATCGCTACGAGATACGATAAACGTTCGGTTAACTTCCTAGGAGGAATTCCTAGAGGCAGTTTCAGTCATTTTATTGACATAGCGATCGCCATCTCCATGCAGCATAAAATACCCATTTTGTCAACCTCTTTAATTGATGACACGTCCTAGAAAGAAGAGGTAATTATTAATTGTTGAACCGGACCGAAATAGTGTTTTTGTCAGGTTATTATGAACGATAAAACTAACAACCACGTTCTACAAATACAGAGTTTCTAGGTTCAAATACTGAAGTAGGGGGTGATACTCTTCTAGGGCCTTGTTGGGCTATATCCAGACTATTATCACTTGGTACTATTCTTCTAACATTTTGTTGCCAAGTAACAGGAGATTTAGTTTCCGGAAGAGTAGGTAGGCTTGGTAATTGTTGGCCTTGTATCTCTGGTAATTGGCCTACTGAAGATTCTTCTTGTATTAATTCTGGCACTGGAATTTGGGGCACAACAGAAAATGGGTCTCTAGTTCTAGGAACAAATATTGTTTCCGAAGGGCCTTGATTTGTTGTAATACTATCTGGCTGATTTTCGAGGTTTTGCTTTAGAGATTTTTCTCTTTCTTCTGGATCGGTAGATTTGATTAAGTTAGCGACTGTATTGGACTTTTCCGGAACTTCTGCCGATGGAGATAGTGAATCAGAAGATGGAGGGGCTGAAACCTGAGCCAGGATTTGCTGATCAAAACTGCTGGAATCTGATAATTTTATCCCTTGCATCTCCTCATCATTAACTGCTAAGGATTCACATCTAAGTATCCAGAAAGCTAATATTCCTATACTGACAAAATACAACAGCTTGCTCATTTTTAGGTTTTGTTCCTGTTTAGCAATATCATTTTAGTTTATTGTTAGTATTATGGTTGCTGGTAGCTCCATCATCAAAATTTTCTATCCTTATCAAGTAGGATATCACAATTTCATCATTTTTAAGGATTTCACAAGATTTATTTCTCCTTACTTTTTGGTTTAAATCTTAATTTTTTCCTAAGTAATTTTAAACCTCGTAATTATCATAAGTAATCGGACATAATTATGACTGGCTGAATAAATCCAAAACCTTATTGAATCAAGATTTTTATGTAAGCATTTCCTGCGGAATGCTGCACAAACAGCTATTAGTAGTTAGCTCTCAGCTTTTACTTGGTCATTCTGTGCAAAAAGATGCCTGAAAGTAATAACTTATTAAGTTTAGCTGATGACCTTTTTTGTGTCGGACTTTTAATTCTCGCTATCAGACTAATTCCTTCTTCTAGCTAATAGCTGATAGCTGATAGCTGACCGCTAAATACTTACATTTTTACCCAATAATTAATAATTAATAATTAATAATTAAATAATTCTGGTTTAAAGCCTCCCCTTTTAAGGGAAAAAAAAGAAATAATATTTCCTTATCTTCAATTCTCTCGGTTTTAACGAGAGGTAATTATCAATTATCAATTATCAATTATCAATTATCAATTATCAATTAT
>NZ_JBNHEQ010000206.1:0-27584 GCF_050016015.1 Dapis hubbardiae BLCC-M172 | reverse complement strand
AATATTTCCCCTGTCTAGTCAAAGCTACTCCCAAAATAATCCTTTAAATCTAGGATAATAATTTAGATATCAGCCTGAAGATAAAATCTATTTACCTAATTTTCCAACCAGATATTTGATGTGATAATTTTTGTCTAAAGAGACCAAATAAAAAAATCTAAAAAATCTCAATTTGCCGATCAAGTTACCATAAGCATTCAGAGATTTATTTAACTTCAAATATCAAGGTAGGTTTCATTTTCTATCCTCCTACCTAACTTGCCAAAAATTCTCTCTAACCAAAACCTTTCGACTTAGGTAAATTTGACTTAAACAATCAAAAAAATCTCTAAATATTTCCGCTCTCAAATCAAAGATACTAGCAAAATAATCTTTCAATCCAGAATAATAATTGAGATTTCAGCCTGAGGATAAAATCTATTTATCTGATTTTCCCACCAGATATTTGATGTGATAATTTTTGTGGAAATTTCCGAATCAAAAAATCGAAAAAATCTTAATTGGTTAATAAATTTACCATAAGCATCCAGAGATTTATTCAACTTCAGATATCAAATAAAACTAGGTTTCATTTTCTATCTTCCTGCCTAACTTTCCCAAAATTCCCTTTAAGTATCAGCTTTCGACTTAGGTAAATTTGACTTAAACAATCAAAAAAATCTCTAAATATTTCCGCTCTCAAATCAAAGATACTAGCAAAATAATCTTTCAATCCAGAATAATAATTGAGATTTCAGCCTGAGGATAAAATCTATTTATCTGATTTTCCCACCAGATATTTGATGTGATAATTTTTGTGGAAATTTCCGAATCAAAAAATATAGAATAAAAAATTAGATGATTTTATGATTTCCTGGTATAGTTATATTGAGTATCTATAACTTTTCCTTGAGAAACCTAAAACTAGACTCAACCTGTTATTTTTTTCTCTTGTAAAAGCTTGATTAATTACGTCCCTTGATTCTTAGTTAAATTGTTCTATTTTCCCTCAAACAATCTAAAAGGTATATTTCTTCTTTTTAAAGTAAACTCTGAAAAATTAATTGATCTAATATCTAAGTGAAAATGACATCAAGTCCTTATCAAAGTAAAGTATTAAATTTTGTTGCAACAAAATATCGCCAAATATTAAATCGAAGCGATGCAACCTGGCGTCATTTAAAATTTGCAGCTACCAACACAGTTCAATTGTTACTTTATCCTATATATGTGTTGCTCCAAACCTCTCGCCTAACACTCAAACAACTACGACAAACAACTATAACTAACATACCACAAATAACAGAAAAAGTAAATAAAAAAGTTAGTAAAAAAGTTAGTAAAAATCATCAAACTCCTGACAAACCTATTCAGGAAAGATTACTAATTTCAACACAAGCCGATCCTAAACTATTAGAACCCTCAAGTCCTAGAATGCAGTGGGAAGATTTCTCAGGATTAGAGATTGTAAAAAATCATAAAGTATCAGATATTTCGACCAAGATAAAACAAAAAAATCCTCTAATATTACAAACAGCCAAGATAGAAAAAAATGTAAGATTACAGCTTCAACCCTGTGCAGAACTTGTGCCAATCTTTGGACATTTAGGAGGAATTTGGCACATTATGGCTTGGGTACAAACCAGTAAAATTGCCTTGTGGTTCAATTTGTTTGAGGAATCGAATATAGCTTTAGACCAAAATAAACCAAAACATGACAATAGAAATTTTACTTCCTACCAAAGTCAGCCATTATTGTCAAGTTCAAATCTAACTGTCAGTGAGTTTATTCATAATTTAGGCAAACAGTATCTATACCCAATTACCAGAGGTCTAGGATTAAATGGTTTGCTACTACCTTTTAACATAGAAGAAGAATGGGAACTTGAGTCATTGTTAGAAGCCGAACTAGGCCAAGAAAACCAACAAAAGCCTTTAGCTACCCAACATAAAACACCAACAGTTGCCTCATTAGTATCACCATGTCAACCAGGAACATTTCAGTTAGCCACCTCTTTAACAACTAAACCTGTCATTAACCCAGGAGCTGTAGAAAAATTAGGAAAAGAGAAAAATTGCCCTTTACATCAGGACTTCTCTCAGGAGAAAATCTCAAATTCTCATAATTCTCCCAAAAAAGAGGCGATCGCATTCAAAGAAGTTTTCAGAGATATAGATGGGCATACAATTGAACAGGAAATAAATTATAGCATAAACAGTACAAAAATATCTGTTCAAACTTATAACTCACAAAGTAGACCCAAACACCAAGCAAACTGGTTAGAAGTAGAATCAGTTTCAGTAGGGTATGTCAAACATCCCCTACAAATAATATTAGAGTGGGTTGATGTAATTATGACTTGGCTAGAAAAATTAGTTGCACAGGTGTGGCAATTGTGTCAACAAAAGTTGAAAAATTTTTGACAAATGATTGTGGTAAAATGAGTCAACATTTAGATATGATAAGAAAGTTGTAGATATTTGATCGAAAAAATTCGGTCTGAAACCCCATCCCTTTAGGAGAAATAATAAATGCTG
Source organism: Dapis hubbardiae BLCC-M172 (assembly GCF_050016015.1). Lineage (NCBI taxonomy): Bacteria > Bacillati > Cyanobacteriota > Cyanophyceae > Oscillatoriales > Microcoleaceae > Dapis > Dapis hubbardiae. The sequence goes on along the minus strand of NZ_JBNHEQ010000206.1, from coordinate 25,067 downwards.
ACTTTGAAAATAGTTGTTAATATCGTTGTCCTGTTCTTTGTATTGTTATTTATTTTTGGATTCTTATCCAATGACCCCGCACGGAACCCTAGTGGTCGGGACATGGAGTAAATAGGTATTAATTTTAGCTTCCATGCTAGAATTGCCCCAAATTGAACGGTAGTCAATTTGGTATTAGTCCTGGCATTAAAGCTAGTATTATAGTCATAGAGAAGAAGCCGAAAATGCTCCCTTCCTCAAATCGAAAATATTGAATATAGAAGTGTGGCTCCTCCGCAGGAGGCAAGTAAATGCTAATCTTGTGGGAGCCTTTTTCAGCCTGGAAGTCCACTAATGTTATCAAGTGTTCCATTCCAGGCTAATTTTTGACATAGTTCATAGAATATGGTATAGAAAATAAATTCTAGTTAATTATTCAGGAGCTGTCCTTAGTCCCCAGAAGCAGACATCAAAAGTCAAAAACTAAGAATCAAAAGTATTGATTAGTAAGCCTTTGAGGATTTTGTAACTGCTTAATTATTTCTCCAATCCTGCACTAGGGAGTAGAACAAAGTGCAAAAGAATAATCTCAAGCTCAGGAATCTTACCAGACTCTGCTCACAATAACAAATATCAATATCTTTTAATTATATTAATTCCTAAAAAAATGGATTACAATCCCTGAAATTAAATCCCATATTGATTCTAAGCAAAACTAAAAAATTCAAATCAAAGCATCAACAATATTATCAACCTCCAGAAGTTAACTTTTGACTTTTAACTGGATAAATATTGTGTGAAAATTCTAGCTCTTAAGTTTATGATGAACTCTAATCTTTAAATCTCGTGAACTTAGTATTTCTATCCGAAATATGTCCTACCCCCTGCCACCTCCAGAACTACCTCCAATTGTTCAAACCCTACCTTCAGTCTCTGTAGTCCAATCTGTTACAGAGGCACGACAGGAACTATCTACTCCAAATCAAAATCAATCTCGTCCAACACCAAAATTAAACCAGGTTTCAGAAGAAATTAGAATATCTGCAAAGAACACTTTCTCAGGGGAAGAGTTCAGAGAAACCGTAGTGTACAAATTTCCTCAAATTACCTCAACTTTTGACCATACTCAGAAAGTAGGTCCAATTCATACAACCTCAGCCAATCTTGGACCACCAATAGAAATAGATATATCATCAGCACAGAGAATTTCTACTCTTGAAAGCCAAATCAATTCAGGTAGAAAACAAACATTCTCCTCCAACTCCTTCTCAGATTTCTCAGAATATAGTGTCTCTCAAAAAGAAGCTCAAACTACTCAACAAACAAACTCACTCAATATTAATAATAGTAGAAAAATATTAGAAAATTTTAGTAGTACAAAACAACCAATTTCATCAAAATTTCAGATAGGGCAAACCATCAGAGAAAACAACGCCCCAGAACTACCAAACCTTCCCCAAGACCAACAACCCATTCGCGAAAGTGACACTCTAGAGTCAGAAGACAAAAAAGAAGGAACCCCTATTCTTATACCAGATCCAGAATCTCAAACTCAAGACTCAGAGAATAGACAACCCATTCAAATACCTCTACCAGCAGATGTAGTCGAAGTAACTGCAGACCGCCAAGAATATAACGAGGAACGGCGACTTATTAGTGCAGAAGGTAAAGTAACAGTACGATTTAGTCAAGGAATAGTTAGTGCTGACAAAGTACAAGTTAACCTAACAACTCGTCAACTTCTTGCCACAGGAAATGCTGTGTTTACTCAAGACGGACAAGTCTTGCTTGGGGAACGGATGGAATATAACTTTACCCTTGACAAAGGATTAATTGAACAAGCAAGTGGAATTATTTTTGTCGGAAACGCAGAAGAAAGCTTGTCATCACCTCTCCCTACAACAGAAGGAGTAGGAGCATTAGGGGCAAGATCATTAAGCGATAACATTACCGCTACGCAACCTCCAACAAAAGTCAAAGCTACTGGAACTGCAAAATTTACATTTGAACCTACATTAGAACTACCAGAGCAGTCAGGAACAGTTAACCGACTGCGCTTTGAAGCAGACCGTCTCAACTTATTAGGTGCTGGTACCTGGGAAGCAATAAATCTGCGACTAACCAATGACCCGTTTTCACCCCCAGAAGTAGAATTAAGGTCAGACCGCGCTACACTGAGACCCCTATCTCCCTTTCAGGATGAACTGATAACCAAAAAATCTCGGTTAGTATTCGACCAACGTTTTAGTTTGCCACTATTTCGCGAACGAACAGTTATAGATCGCCAGCAACGAGACCCGCTCCCACTTCAAATTGGTTATGACCAAGACGATCGAGGTGGTTTATTTGTTGAAAGTACATTTGAACCGTTTGTTCCAGGTCCTTTGCAAATCAGGCTAACGCCTCAATACTACTTGGAAAGAGCATTTTTTGGTGGCGGTGAAGACGACTCCCCCATAGATGGTAATGTTATTGGTCTCAAAGCTTCTGTCAATGGTGCCATAACACCCACAACTCAACTACAAGGACGTGCCACATTTCTCACATTTAAAGATTTTCCCGACTTAGAGGAAGATGACTTTCGGGGTAGCGTTAGACTAAGACAGTTATTCCGAGGTTACAATTTAACAGGAGAGTATAGTTATCGCGATCGCTTATTTAATGGCAGTTTAGGATTTCAAACTGTTCACAGTAGTGCAGGCGTTGTTCTTACTTCCCCCCTAATACCATTAGGTGAAACAGGCGCTCAACTCAGTTTTCAGACTGGGTATCAATCAGTTAATGCAAGAACAGATCGCCGGGAATTGTTAACCGACCTCCAACCATTTGAACCCCTACCCGATGATGACGATGATGATGATAGCGATCCTAGATCGCGAGCTGACCTGGGTCGTTTCCAGAGTGTAGTGTCTCTAAGATATCCACTAACCATCTGGAGTGGTGAACCATTACCTGCTACCCCGGCTCAGGGTTTGAGATATACCAGTAAACCAGTAGTTCCATTTGTGCAAATGGTATTAGGACTTACAGGTGCAACTAGCCTTTATAGTAATGATGAAGACCAATCTTTTGTGCGTGGTAGTATAGGGTTTACTGGACAGTTTGGGCATTTTTCCAGAGACTTTTTTGATTATACCGGATTTAACTTAACATATAGTCAGACTGGTCTGAGTGGTCAGTCACCTTTTTTCTTTGACCGGGTGGAAGATACAAATGTCCTCTTATTTGGTTTCGTTCAACAGATTTATAAAGGTTTTCGGGCTGGCTATCAGAGTGGTATCAACTTAGAAAATGGTGATATTCTTGACGATAGAATTACATTAGAATATAGTCGTCGGACTTATGGGGTAGTATTAAGTTTTAGTCCCAGACGACGAACTGGTACATTGAGCCTCCGGATCAGTGACTTCAACTGGCAGGGTGGTACAACTCCGTTCTCTGGGGAAGATGTTCGACCTGTTGGTGGTGGTGTGGTTAGGTAACTTGAAGAAGGAGTCATTTCAGTTATCAGTTATCAGCTCATGTTACGCAAAAAGTAGTAAATCAGGTTATAATAGGGACTTACGCAGTACAACGTATTTTCGTCATTGCGTTTCGCTCCGCGACATGAAAAGCGACAGCTTTGCGATAGCAACCGACAGGGTTTGCGGAGCAGTCCGGAACGGATAGCAATCTCAAACCCTAGTTTTTCGTAGCTCATGCGTAATATCAAATCTGCTGGCAATGGAAGTGTTATAAGAAACCGGGTTTGTGGGAAGTAGATGTTATACAGCGGGGTATTTAAAACAAACCCGGTTTCTACGCTTTTTTATATCGATACTACCGGATTTGATATAAGTCCTGATGATATCAAACCCCCAAGTTTGGTAGGGGTTTGGTCACCAAACCCCTACAATATTCAATTGTACCGATATTAAAAGATTAAATTTCAATACCGTAATACAAAGCGAGATAACTGATAATCTCCTGACTATGGGGTACTAATTCGGGAAGATAAGTCTGCAAACTCCGTCGAACCGCATCCCCAAAGATGCTAATATCCTGAGTTTTAGTGCGGACAAAAGGATCGAGCTTTTGGATAAGTTGCCAATTGCTACTGATGTTCTCCGCCTTCAGGGTGCTTTCCAGAGGTGCTGCCGTGGGATCGGGGAAATCAGGGAGAATACGGCTAACAAAAGTAACCCGATGGAACACCCGCCAACAGGGGGGCTTTTTATCTGACTGGTTGGCTTGACTTAACGCCACCGCATTAGGATTATCACTCGCTAGCCAAATAGGATCGACCACTTTGCCAAAGAGATCCTCAAAGTTGCGCTCAGAACTATCAAGGTAGAAAGTTTTGAAGCGATACGCATCTACTTTTCCAGCAGCAGTGACAGCATTGCCATCCCCATCGAACACAGGTTTCCACTCATTATTTTCATCAGGAGCAGTCTTTTGTAAGTCCCCAGGTACATCCACATTCACTTCAATGCTAAAGGCTTTCTCTGTATCTTTAGCACGAGTTTTGGTGACATTAATGCTGCCGCCAATAGAGGCTTCAAACTCCAGAGAAAGACCAACAGGTGCATCAATATTGAGGTTAAAGCTGCCACCGACAGCCCCGCTAAAAGTAAAAGAGCCAGCGGTCACTTCACTTTTAACATCTGTCGTTTCGGTAGTCTCAGCAAAGAAACCACCGTCTGCTGTCCAGACATAGGTATTGACAATGTTCCGTTTAGAAAACTTAGTGGGTAGATTCAAAGCCGTGCTTGAACTTACAGCATCAGCCAAACCGCCAACGCTTGAACCAACGGCCGCACCAACTGCCATACCAAGAGGACCTGCCATAATGCCTGCTGCTGCTCCTGCTGCTGCACCAATAACTTGTCCAGTATTGGCAACGGCAGTATCAGCGTTTTGGTAGTAATTTAATAGGCGTTGCTCTTCTCGTTGGATACGCCCTTCGATGGCATAGGCTTCTTTTGGTTTGAAGTAGCTATATTCACCATAACCGCGAGTATTCTCGTAGCTTTCGTCAAAAACAACTGCACCATTTTCATCGTAGCCAATTCGACCATCAAGGGTTCCTTGCTTGGTATAGAAGGGATTGATATCGAAGGGAATAATATTCCAATCAATGGGAATATCGGGATTAGGCATCATACGGAAGGATACGAGGGCATTATTATGAGCTAGACGCAGAGCAAAGATATCCGCTGTTTGGGATTGCACGAGAGCAAAACCCTTGTTACCCGGCACAACACGACGACCAATTGCTGGGTTACGTTGTTGACCAGGTTCTGCACCTTCTAAGCTGCCTCCAAGGGCTACAGACATATTGCGAGTTCGGTTCATGCTAGTGCCAATACTCTCTTCTTGAGACCAGCTATTAGAGGTATCAAACTTGCCTTGAAGTCCAGCAGTAAAGTCAACATCCACTAGCTGTTGGGCAGTTCCCAATCCCAACGGTGCAGTAATCAACCAAACTTCAGTACCAGCAGTAATTTCTGCAGCAGCCTTAAATCCCATGTTAAAGCTACTTTCTTTGGAAGAGGAAAGGGAATAGTTAACTGTTGTACTTTCCACAACCTCAATGTTAGAGACATTTTCAATTAGGTCGTAGCGACTGCTGACAACACCACCTGTCAAATTCTCACTAGGTACTGGAGGGACACCTTCAATGTAACCAATAACCTGGGGATCGAACTGTGCTTGGCCAATCCATTCAGTTACCAAATTACCCACCTTGTAGCCCGTTACCAACTGCCACTGACCGTTTTGTAAGTAACTGTAACACCGCTTGAGTACCCCGCCCATATTACCTCGGCTGTCTCGCTGTAAATCAGCATATTCGACCACCCCAGGGATAGTATCAATCTTTTCTTGGAAGTCAGTTTCCACACCAGCAAGGGCAGAACGAACGGCAGCGGTATCATTGCCAATGGGGGCAGTCGAAAGGAATATCCTGGGGCGTGCTGTTTCGTTAGTAGGTAAGGACAGATGGTTGCCTCGCAGCCCATTGTCCCGAAGTTGGGTTGTGTCAGCACGGGTAGAACCGTCGTCAAAGGTGTAATAGGCTAAGAGATCCTGTTTTTCTCCTTTGAGACGGGTAAATAAATTGTCTCCAATTTGCTCGTCGGTGCGAAGGGTGCGCCAGATACGGACTTCTTCTAATATGCCTTGGAATTGATGGTTTGATGAACCACTGGATTGATAGCCAGCCATACTAAACTGTTTATCGCCCCAGGGCAAAGTTTCCGATGTCATGATTTCTGCAGCTAAGGGTAAACCATTCAACCGCAGGTTAAAAGCACTACCGTGAGGGTCAGGATTTTTTACCCAACGCGCTCCTTTAATTTTGCCGTGATTGTTACTTTTACTGTCTGTGGCAACATTACCTTCTTTATCTTCCAACTGCCACCAACTCACTAACCCTGATTCACTCCCCTCAATCTTTTTACCCAAATCTTTTTGGTTACGGGCGGTACTCCAGAGACGAACTTCTGAGATAATACCTTGAAAATATTCTTGTTGGCGTGGACTGGTTAGCCAAACAGCCAGTTCTGAGAAATTTAATACAGAAATCTCCCCTGGAAAGTATTCTTGTTGGCGTGGAGGGGAGAAACAGCGACCAATTTCTAAGGGTTCGTCATTGCCTAAAGGGGCTTTTCCATCATAACGAGTCGGTTGATTTCCTTGTTGTATCCCATTAATATAAAGGGCGATGTCAAACCATTCCTCTACATCCATCGATTCCACTATATCAAGGGTGCGGGTTTGGGTATTCCCATTCTCATCTTCGTAAGAAATGGTTTTGGTACCTGGATTTTCTTTCTGGGTTATACCTTTCTTGCGAGTGATGGCAATGCGATAAAATTGCCCAGTGGCTAGGGTTTCATTGGAGCAATAACTGTGATAGCCTCCATCAGCATCTTCAAAGACAAATCTCAGCTTATTATCACTACTGACAAACAATTGATAAGGCACACTCTTGTCATCTTCTCCTAGAAAACCTTTGGTGATGATGCCTTGAGTGATACCCAAGCGATTAAGCTGTAGAAACACCTCAATGGTCAAGTCTTCCCCAATATCTAACATCTGGTTATTGCCACAATTGAGGTAGCTAGAGCCATCAAAACGAAGACCATAGGACTGACGGAAAGGCAGAGCAACATGATTCCAGCTTTCAGCAGAGATGGTTTCTTGGCTCTTGAGGAAACGCTGTCCTTGATGATTATTAGCCGTTCCTTGACTTACCCCAGCAATAATATAGTAGTGTTTAGGGTCGGTTTGGCTGTTTGCTTCCTGTAAGGCCAGGGTATAGGCTGCGGTGTCGGAGTTGTGGTATAACAACCGAGCCATTGAATCACTGGTATTACTGGGGTTAACCCAAGCTTCCACCGTTAAATCCGATTTCATAGCAGTTTGGGGCAGCATTTCTGTCGGCAAAGACAGCAAATCACTGTTACTGTCGAAGTAGTAAGCCCTTCCTGGGGCGTTAGCACTCCAAAAGCTATCCCTTCCAGTAATGACGGTTGCCTCTCCATTGGTAACATTACTGCTATTATTACTCACTGAAGCCAACACTTGTAGCGATCGCTTCTTAACACTATAAGTTGCAGGAACAATTGTTGCTGTCACAGTTTCTGGTCGGTCTCCTGTGCCATTGAGAATATCAGCTAATTGTTTTGGGTCACGGGGTAAGTCAGTCCAGGTTTCAGTAATACCACGATCGCTATTGGTAATAGCTAAGGTACAGGTGTCGTCACTACTCCCATCACTAATGGTTGCACTGATAGCGTTGCTCCCGGCAACACGAGCAAACAGGGTGAGATTATTATCAGGGAACTTTAAGCAAGTCCGAGCCACCAAAGTTTGAAAATAGGATGCCATAAAAGGCCCAGAATGATCGGGGTAGTAGAGGCTTAACTCTCCTGTTGCCCCATCTAATAGAGTAGGGGTATTAGTAGCGGTGGCAAACTTCATTAAGCTACCATTAACCGTTAAGCCAGAGGCATCAATATGAAGTAATCCCATCGGTAAGCGGATTTCGTTTTGTTCGCCCCCTGTCAACACACCTAACCGATCTTCTTTGTCAGACAGAAGGCTTTGTAATTGCTGTATTCGGGTTTCTTTCGCAACTATTGTTTCCCCGTTATCCCATCGTTGCAGTTCTAATTGCCAATCATTGAGTTCACTATTTCTTCTTTCTATAAAGTAAGTTACTTTTACGTTTCCCATGTCACTTCCTACAGATACATCTCCCCGCGTCCTCAATACATACTCGTAACTGATCATCTCTTTCTTAATTATCCAGATACGATTTGATAGATATTCTCGTGGTATATCAACGCCATTTCTCAGTTGTTGGATAAACTCATCTATTTTAGGCACTATGCTCGGTGGGTATTCTGTTCCCCATTCCTTTTTACTATAAGCCCCAGCGGAGGGGCTAGACAATCGCTCGTAGCAGAGGCGTCTTTCGGTAAAGTAGTCAACATAACCATGTCGTTTAGCTTTCAGCGCGGTAATTTCGTTGGTGAGTAGTTCAATTTCATCCGTAAGTGTGCGAATCTCCCCTTCCAAGACAGAAATTTGCTTCAATTCACCACTGGAACCTGGTTTTTCCAATACTGGCAGCGTAATAGCATCAGGCAATCCTGCCAGTCGTCCTTCCCGAGAAACCGCCATATCAAGGGTTGCTACCGCCGGATCGCTGCCACTACTATCCTGGGTTGCCATTGCGACCATGACGCGGGCATTTTTCTTCATAGGTTTGCGGTTGTTGTTGTACCCTGTGGCTTGTTCTTCTTCCTGATAATAAAGCTTGGCAGCCCAAGACCCCACAAGGGTTTGTCCGGTGAGAGAAAAACTACTGCGACGCATTCCCGCACGATCGCCAATGGTAGCCTCGGAGGAAACCCAGCTAGAATTACCGTAAATGGTGCCGTCATGAGCATTATCTGTTTGATCAAAAACTCTGCTACCTGCCCCTTCATCAAATCGCCAGTAACCCACAAGTCCTGGTTCATTACCAATGAGACGCAGAAAACACTGACGGGAAATCTCATAACCAGTTCGGGCATAGTCCCACACCCGCACGTCATCAATTTCTCCTTCAAATCCAACCTCTGCGTTACGGTTTGCCCCAATACGAAATAGATCGAATTTAAAAGAGTATGTTAATTCTTCAGCTAAGACTTCTTGACCATTGATAAAAGCTTTCAATGTGTTGGTGTTGCCATCGTAGCTAATAGCCAGATGATGCCACTCGGTATTGATGGGCGCGAGAATCAAATGATTTAATTTGTAATTGCCTGAACCATCAGCTGCTATTTGAAACGTATTCTCTGTAGCTCCCCTTTGGGTGGAACTGAAAACGCTGCTATATCTTGGCAAATTTTCCCTTGTAGGATGCAGCCAAAACTCAAGGGTAAAAGCGGTAGGTTGCCAAGGTTGGGACAAGGGAACATCTACATAGCTGCTACCATCAAAAGCTAATGCTGTTTCTGCATGGTTGGTAGATTGAGAGATAGGAATTAAAGGAGTACCTGTGAAGGGATCGTTTCCTGGTTCTCGTTCTAATACAGCATCGCGGTATTGGGCATCTGGACTGGTGTAAAGTTGGGTTCCTTGAGGATTAAACAGTCCATCTCCCGCGACTTCCAAGTTAAAGGCATCAATACGCTCAGTGGCACTGTTATGGGCAAAAAATTGCCAGCGTTTTATCCCCTGCACTTGGGTCGGTAGTTGCAATACTGTAAAACCACCATTGTTCAGGTTGCGAATAAACGCCAGTTCTTGGGTCGGTTCATAGAAGGGGTTGCCTTCCATATCTTTTGACCCTAAGCTGTCGGTTTGGCTAGCAGGGTTGGTTTTGTGGCGACTGCGTTGATAGCGTACCTCTCGGTTAGGCTGTAACCTTTTCCCTGAGAGAATGAAGCGATCGCACAACAGGGTACTATCTACTACAGGAACGTTACTACCATCACTCTGTTTTTTGTAAGTCGCTACGGCTTAAATCTCCCGATGCACCACCACCACTAAGCTTATACACCGCATCAGGATGATTATTAGCGATCGCCTGACGAAAGACAAAAATGTGTTGATTATCAGAAAATACTTTGAAAGGAGCATCTGCCGTCAAACGGGCCGTACTAGAGAGAAATGGATCGACCTCTTCAGGAAATAAGGTGGTCGGATCGGCCACTTCCTGCCTAGTATCTAGCTTTACCACAGGCATTCGTGTTGCCCCTGTGATGCTAAAACCCACCTGCTCAATTTCGTTAGGAAACTGTAGTTCGGAAGGGTTCTCTGGCCAATAAGCTACATCAAACTCCTCTTTGTTGCCCTCGGTATCGTTTAAGTCGAGTACCGCATAAAACAGCCGTCGTCGATCGTCCATAGCAAAGGCGATGGGGGTTCCCTTGTGGGTAATCATCTCCGTGTGCTTGTAGGAGCGATCGGCATAGGTCTTTTTTAATTTTTCTGCAATGCTACTAACAGGCATATACCTACAGTTCTAAGATTTCAGCTTTTTTTACCATAATTTATTAAGATATTGAGCTTCGTTAATAATTCTTAACATGAAGCTATTTATTTAGGCCCACATTCCGCAGATCAGTGATTAAGGAGAGGCTTCAACAATTAATAATTAATAATTAATAATTAATAATTACCTCAAGAAAAACCCTAACGGAATTGAATATAAGGAAATTCAAGATCACTTTTTTCTCTTGAATATAGAAGGCTTTATACCTTAGATTTTTCGGTAATAGTTGTTCATTACAATGAAGCCTATACTTCAAAAACCTATTACAACTGTGGCTATGTTCATAGAAAGCTCGGTAGTTTAAAATTATAGCACTACGCAAATATATCGCGGACATTTATAAATACTCAAACTTACTCAGAGATTACTTCCGACTTCTAACTTCCCATATCGCTATAGCATTTACCATTACCGCTCTTTACTGAATCAAATATCTCAAACAATGAAATATCAAGAATAAACCAACTTTGGTCTTCCTTTTTTCTACTTCCTTCTGCTATATTAGCTATGAGCAAAAAATCAAAGACCAATGACAGAACAGTCATCTATATCTACTTTAGCAGAGACTTTGTTAACAAAGTATGATTTTGACCTTGGTGGTGAAACTTCCGAGCAACTTATTGCTCGTTGGGAGAACAACTATCAAGTCGAGTGGCTTTCTTTAGCAGTTATTGAAGCATTATATCTGGGACGTTACAAGGCTATTTCTGTCCAGCAAATATTAACATTATGGGAACGTCGCGGTCAGCCTATTTATCATTTCAACTCTGAATTTCAAAATATTATTACTAGAAATGTTCTCACAAATTTGACAATTCAGATAGATACTCAGTCTTTACAAACACAAAATAACCCTAGCTTTTTAGAACAGAAACCACCAGAGAATTCTAAATTTGTGTCCTCATCTTCCAATCCCTTTAAACCAAAATCAAAAAATCAAGCTCAAAATTTAGTACAGAAACAACTTCCAATACAACCAGCTCAGTACAACATAAAACACACTGATTTTTATACTAAACTCAAAGCAGTTGTCAAAAAGAGTCAGACTTTGCGATCGCATACAAGCAAACTAGAAGGAGAAAAACAAACAAAGTCTTTAGAAAATGAGGAGTAGGGAGGGTGGGGAGTGTGGGAACTGTGGGGAGCAGAAAGTTGGGAGCAAGATGCTCCCGCTAGCAAACGATTTACTAACTTTTGACTCGGCGAATTTCTGAGCAAAAAGAAGCTAAAGCAAAACCGTTTGGTCTCTTAACCACACTGCTGCGTAACCGCAAATTAGGTATTAAATACCAAAAACGTTCCTCAGCGTAAAAATCCTCCGACTCTGTAATCAAAGTTAGAATATCATCACTCCCCATAATGTAGCGACCATTAAATTGATTACTGTTACCATTTCCTCTGTCTTGCAATAATTTACCTTGGTTAGGATCGTCAGAATTAGGAATAAGTATCAGCATTGTTGAACCTGCATCTTTGACTTGTTCTTTTTTTGTTGTACCATTCCAGCTAATCTTCACTCCTATTAACTCAGTTGCACTGGAGTCAACCTGATGTTGTTCGCACAACTTGATTAATGTAGGGTCAGTTTTTTCCAATATTTCAACATTCACTTCTGATTTACCTGCTTGCAGTTCCCCAGAAACTAAATTGTGAACCGTGCGTTGGGAAAACCATTCACCAGCACTTAACTTAAAAAATTCGATAATGTCCATTAACTTACTAATCTTATTAATTCTGAATCAATACTATATTTTGCACTGATTGGGATTTTGAGTCAAATTTTAACTGTAGCATTTTAGGGAGTAGGGAATAGGGTTCACCAGATATCCTGGCTTTTAGCAAACGAATCCTTAAAAACATTCTTATACCAATTTGATAAATGTTTGTTACAAATGGTAGGAGAAAGAAAGAAGGAAGAATTCATTAATTGATAATTGATAATTACAAGAAGGTTAAAACCGTTACGGAATTGAATATCGGGAAATATCCTAGCACTTTTTTTCCCCTATCCAAGGGGAGGCTTCAAGGCGCGAATTATTTAATTATTAATTATTAATTATTAATAATTGGGTAAGAAGTAAGAAGGAAGAAGGAAGAAGGAAGAAGGAAGAAGGAAGAAGGAAGAAGGAAGAAGGGGTAAATATCAAAAACAATGGATAAAAAAATATAAATAACTATCTAAAATAAATTAGATAGCAATTCCCAAGAAGCGTGAGGTACAAAATTCGTTTGTTTTAGGGAACACTTAACTGGGAATAGGGAATAGGGAATAGAAAACAAATTAAAGAGCTTGTGTACCTCATAAGCTTCAGAAACGCTATAGCAATCCTAAATAGGTCGTAATAGTTTTTATAATAGTTTTTCTGGGCTAAAAACCTTGAAAATTCTGACTCCTGAATTATGAATCCTGACTCCTGACTCCTAACTACCAGGAAAATATTACAACTAAAATCGGATTGCTATAGAGCAGCTATTTTTAAGCATATCTGATTTATCTCTAACCTTTGGTAGCATTATTTTTTCAAAGTCATATTATTAGTTAATAACTGAACTCTTGAAAAAGTATCGCATTATTTTTTTTTTGGAATTGGTATTAAATTAATTTTGCCTAGATACTTATCTGAAATACATTAATGTTTGCTGCCAAATATTGATAAGAAGATGAGAATATTCGTGTATTTCCAGAATTTTTTGTATTTCATATTAATTGACAAAAACTTAAAGTCTCAAGCATCCTTCTCTTCTAAGGGGATGCCAAAAAATCAACTTCAGTATTTCATTCAGTCAGAGGTACTGATAATTTATAAATGAAATGGCATCAAGTTCGTTTGACTACAATATATTGTTAATTAATGTGGTATATTGCTTTTAGCCTTTATCTCCCAATAACTAAAAACTTTATAGCTAATCAAATTGCAAACTGCTATAAATTGGACTAAAAAGCTTTAATTGTAGGGATTTTCCAAAGGAGATACTTCGCGAACGCTCTTTCCAAATACATTAAATTGTGGTAAATAATAAGGTTAAGTTATGATACTAAACTTATTAGGATATACACTAAATCTGATATAATTTAAGGGTACTAACACTATGCTCATAGAGATATTAACCCTGTTTGCGGGTGCAGGACTAGAACAAATAACCAGTGTCACATGGCATTCGGTAAATAAATGGGCAGCAAAAAAGGCTGATGAAAAGAATCAGGTAATACAGAAAGCATTAGTAACTTCATACTGTAAAGCTTTGCAAGTAATTCGTAAAGAGTCTCAACAACTACCCCAGTGGAAACAAGAGAAAGCTGCAATTGAAACTAGATTAACAGAAATGGAGAAAGATGCACTAATGATATTAGATTTAGTACAGACACAAAAGCATAGAATGACTCATATACCTCAAGGTGGAGAAGAACAAGCGATTACAAAAACAGTAATGTCTAGACTGCAAAGCAAAGATAAATGGCTGAAACACGCTCCCAAAGAATTATCTTATTTAGTTGAAACTAGATTAGTATCAATTACAGTGCATCAATTTCGCCACGAACTGAGAACAGAAAGCACAGTATTTCAAGCCTTAGTCCACGATATGTTAGCCACAGCAGGAGAAGACGTCAGTCGTTTGGTTGATGTTACCAATAGCATAGAGAAAAGAGTAGATCAATTTGTAGGAGACTACCGTCAAGATATTGATAAAATTATTGTAGGTATTGGAGGAGCTAACTCCCACTTAGAACAGTTAATATCACTGTTAAGCAAACAGATGAAGCAATGTCAAGCGATACCTGCTGACTTTGCCGCCCTCATAGCGGATAAAACAGAAGGATTTCTGGGACGAGGTTTTGTCTTTGACGCTATTGAAGATTTTATCCAAAATCAATCTAAAGGATATTTTATCATCGAAGCAGATCCAGGAGTAGGCAAAAGTACAATTATTGCAGAATATGTACGTCGCACAGGTTCTATTGCCTATTTCAATCTATTATCAGAAGGTAGAACTAGGGCTGAAGATTTTCTTAAGAGTGTTTGTACCCAATTAATTGAACGTTATAATTTGCCTTATGAATTACCATTACATCCAGATAATACCAGCAATGGGAATTTTCTGTCAAAACTACTGAACGAAATTAGTGCCCAACTAACCCCTGGAGAAAAACTAATAATAGCAGTAGATGCTTTGGATGAAGTGGATTTAAGTAGTCAGAGTGGAGCAGCTAATGTCCTATATTTACCATCAAATTTACCCAATAGAGTCTATTTTATGGTGACAAAGAGATCCGATCCACTACCATTAGTAGTGTCGGCACCACAGAAAATTTTTGACTTAATGATCTATCCAAATGAAAGTTTGGAAGATGTTAAATTATTTATTCGCCTAAGAACAAAGCGATCGGCAGTTCAAGCATGGATTGAAGCTAGGGGATTAACATTAGAAAAATTTGTCGAATCTATAGCTAGCAAAAGCGAAAATAACTTCATGTATTTAAAATATGTACTTGATGATATTGAGCAAGGTAACTATGGAGATATCAGCTTAGAAAGTTTACCCCAAGGTTTAGAGAAATATTACGATCAACACTGGCATAGAATGAAAATGAATGTTAAACCATTGCCAGTTACTAAACTAAAAATCATATATTTCTTAACAAAAACTCGTAAACCTGTATCCTGTGGAATGTTAGCTAAATTTAGTGGAGAAATATCCTTGACAGTTCAAGAAATATTGGATGAATGGGCACAATTTTTGCGGATTTATCAAACAGAAGGTAAGCCAGTATATAGTATATATCATGCTGCTTTTCAAGATTTTCTCTACCGTAAAGATATTGTTCAGGAAGTAGAATCATTAATTGAAATTGAAAGTATGGAAAAACAAATTAAAAACAATTTATTAGGAATGGTTTATAAAAATGCTTAGAATTGAGGATTCAGGAGTCGTAGGGGCGTTTCGCTACGCGACATATAAAACGTTTCGGCTAAGAGCCGACATGAATGCGGAGCATGACCTAGGAAAGTTGTGCGTAGCTAATGGCCATATAGCCTTACGGCATGGGCTTCGCCTTTTAATGTCGGCGACAGCCGAAACGCCAGTACAGGAGTCAGGAGTTAGAAGAAAGAAGGGATTCGATCTCAAATTCGGTAGTATCGGCATAAAAAAGCATAGAAACCGGGTTTGTATTAAATGCTCTACCATACTAATATATGCCTCCCACAAACCCGGTTTCTGATATCACTCGACGCGCAAGCAGATTCGATATCAATTATTGAAAAGGAAATTAAAATGGGTGAATTTAGAGAAAATTTAGCTCAACTACCCCTAGAAGATCAACGTTATCTTTTAGAAACTTTACCGGGTTTTCTAGTCAGTGAATCCGATACAGAACAACTACATCGCTTACTCACAGATTTTGATTTTCTTGAATCAAGACTATATTTATTCGGAGTAGAATATCTACTAAATGATTATGAGGAAGTTATGCACTCTGATGTCTGGATATCAAGTGAAAAACTAAAAACCCTAAAATTAATTCAAGGAGCAATTGAACTATCATCTCATATCTTAGTTGAAGATAAAACCCAACTAGCAGGACAACTGTGGGGGCGACTGCTATCTTTTGAAATCCCAGAAATTCAGAAAATGCTAGAACAGGCAAAATCCTGGAAACTGACCCCCTGGTTAAGACCAACTGCACCTAGTCTCACACCACCTGGAGGCAGACTGTTACGAACTTTTATCGGTCATAATGGTTGGGTAAATGCAGTAGTTGTTACTCGTGGAGGAATGGTAATTTCTGGTTCTTCAGACAATACTCTCAAAGTTTGGAACCCGGAAACAGGTAAGGAAATTAGTACCATTACTGGTCATACGGCGCGAATTAGAGCGATCGCCTTACTAGGTGATAAATGGGTGATTTCTGGTTCTGATGACTTCACTCTCAAAGTCTGGAACCTTGAAACAACAGAAGAATTAGTTACCCTCACAGGTCATACAAGAGCAGTAAGAGCAGTGGCAGCCTTACCAGATGGGAGAGTAATTTCGGGTTCCTCAGACAATACTATTAAAGTCTGGAATCTTGAAACACAAAAAGCAGAAATTACTCTCACAGGTCATCAAGGTTGGGTAAATGCAGTGTCAGTCTTTTCTGAGACAGAAATTATTTCAGGTTCATCTGATAACACTATCAAAATTTGGAATCTGGAAACAGCAGAAGAACTATTTACACTTACAGGTCATACAGGTGGAGTGAGAACTATAACTACACTTCCTGACAGACAAATTATTTCAGGTTCTTCCGATAACACAGTTAAAGTCTGGAATCTTGATAGCAAAAAAGCAATTTTTACATTCAAAGGTCATACCAAAGGAATAAATGCAGTAGCAGTAACTCCAGATAATAAACGCATGATTTCCGCAGCTTCCGATAATACTCTCAAAGTATGGAATCTCCTGTCTGGAGAAGAGTTATTTCCCCTTAAAGGTCATACTGACTCAGTATATGCAGTTGCAGTTTTGCCAGATGGACGCTTAATCTCTGGTTCCGATGATTTCACCCTTAAAGTTTGGAGTCTTGATACCTCCGAAGAACTTTCTCCCCTAATTGGACATACTAATAGAGTGAATGCAGCAGTAGTTTTGCCAGAGCAACAAGTAGTTTCTGCTGCTTGGGATCATACGATCAAAGTTTGGAATTTGAACACAACAAAACCTATTTATACTCTTAAAGGTCACACTGATCGGGTGAATTCTATCGCTGCATTACCAAATAAACGGATTATTTCAGCTTCAGATGATAATACTCTCAAAATTTGGAGTCTGGAAACAGCAAAGGAATTATTGACTATAGAAGGTGACAATAGATGTATTTTTGCTGTAGCAGTTACACCAGATGGACAACAAGCGATCGCTTGCTTATCTGACCAAACTCTCAAAGTCTGGAATTTAGAAACATTACAGGTAGTTTGTACGCTTAGAGGTCATACTGACTGGGTAAGTGCAGTTACAGTTACACCAGATGGAGCGCGAGTAATTTCGGGTTCTTTTGATAAAACTATTAAAGTTTGGTCTTTAGAAACTGGAGAGGAAGTGACAACATTAGTTGGTCATACTGGGTGGGTAAAGGCGTTAGTAGTAACACAAGATGGCAAGCGAGTGATTTCGGGTTCTTTTGACAAAACAATTAAAGTTTGGTGTTTGGAAAGAGAACAAGAACTATTCACTTTAAGTGGTCATACTGACTGGGTAAGTTCCATTGCAGTTACACCAGATGGCAGTTTGGTGATTTCTGCATCTGATGATAATACTCTCAAGGTTTGGGATTTAGAAACGCGACAGATAATTGCCGATTTTACTGGGGAGAGTTCCTTGGAATGTTGCGCTGTGGCAGCAGATGGAGTACAAATTATTGTTGGTGAAGCTTCTGGAAGAGTACACTTTTTAAAATTAGAAAGTTAATGAAGCGGTTATTTCGGTTATCAGTTAGCCTCCTATGGTCGTAACTACGTTAACAGTTAGCCTCTTGCAGAGGAACTGCGTTTTTTCGTATAGGGAATGCTCCGCTTTCCATGTCGCTCCGCGTTAACGTTTGCGTAGCATTCCGATAGGAAAGTTGTGCGGAACGCTAAACAGTTATCAGTGCTTCTGGGTAAACCTAGAGTTTTGAAATACTAAACGTATCCTTTTCATCCTCTATCCAAGGGTAGACTTGATAATAAATCCGGTTTAGAAGTATGAAACCTTATTTTTTGGTCAGCAGTCAGTAAGGGCGAATAGCCATTTTGCTCGGCAATATGTTTGCGTCATAACTCAGGAAAACGCCCTACATTTTTGCTGTGACTATTGCTTTAATATTCTTAATGCTTGGATTGCCAGTAAGAAAAAACCTACAGAACCCAATGTAGTAAGAACTTGGGCTACTAAATTAGGTGTTAATATTTCACTCATAATTATAATACCTTTAATGAAGTTAGAACTGAGAAGTTGTTTTTGTAATGGGGATTTTGAGTAATCCTCCAAAAACATTTCGCCTTAAAAGGCGTGGTTTAACAAGCTATCAGGTATCAGCATTCAGCTATTAGCTAAAATCGGCGGATTTAAGTCCCCCACAATAGTTTGAAAAATTAGTGGTGTGCGTATAATGGGGGATTTGAATCCCCCATTATACGCCTTGGGAGCTGTTGGCGATAGTCTGGCGATAGCAATATGCTGACCGCTGACTGCTATTTTAATACCCAATTATTTTGATAAAAAACAAACTTATTTCCTATACTATCTTAAATTTACCCTATTCAGTAGTTCAATGGACAGTAAAAAGTTTTTTTCAGATTTGACCATTTCCTGAATGGCGATCGAAGATTAAAGAACTCATTGTCAGGAAATATTTGGCCAAGGCTATCTTAAAATGCTCAATGATGTGGCTATTAAGATGCAGTGGTGATACGAAATCCACCTTAGTGAGAGGGTACTTTTTAAAGTTAAAGCCTTTGCTAAATAAGGAATTGGGTGATGGGACAAGCCTGCTTTTATACCCGGATTTGGTATGAATCAGATTTTTTTTTCCATAATGTAACTTTAAAAGACGGATTCTTTTTACAAGGTTCGAGCAATTATCCCGTTAGACCATTTCTCATGCATGAATGCTATATATGATTGGGTGGGGAAGTGTGGGAAGTGTGGGAGGCTGTGGGAGTCGTTAAAAGTAGGAAAAACCTATACTAACCGACTAATAATTGTCAAAAAAAGACTTTGAATCTTGCTAACTATTTAACTTCTGAAATCAAGCTGAAGTATAGCATTAATGCATGGTAATTGGTATTAGACCAAAATAGAGAGAATTATTTGATAAACTGACCTCTGCTAGACAAAATTTACCTGATATTAATTTGTTTATGGGTTCTGCCTTGGTTGAAATATTTGTCTTTCTTTGAGGAAATTATGAGGCAATTATTAATACCATTTCATCTTAATTCAACTGGTATAGAAGGAGAAAAATTATGAAATTTGAGACGAATATACAAGAAGATTGCTACAACAAAATTTGTTTATGGATGAGAGAATTATTTGATAAATTTCCCTATGCTAAACAAGATTTACCTGGTATTAATTTGTTTATGGGTTCTGCGTTAGTTGAAGTATTTGTTTTTCCTTGGGGAGATGATGAGGTAATTATTAATACTCGCTCTTCTGTTGTAACAGATGTTAATTTAACATCTGATTTACTAAAATTTTTATTACGAGAAAATAGTAAAATGCGCTTTGGTGCTTTTGGTATAGATGACAATAATAATATTATATTTGAACATACAATAGTTGGTTCGACTTGTGATAAACCAGAGTTAGAAGCATCTGTTAAAGCAGTTTTAAAAATTTCTGATGAATATGATGATAAAATTGTTGGGCAGTGGGGCGGAAAAAGAGCTATGGATAGAATTAGCTGAAGTCAGAAGTCAGAAGTCAGAAGTCAGAAGTTGAATTTGCAGAACGGACTAAATTTGAGAAGTGCGAGAATGTCTGCCTTAGTAATGGCGACTGCTATAGTCATTCCAGAAAAGGATTGAGATACTTAACCTTGATATAATCCTTTTAAATCAGGAATTTAGCCGTCTAATTTTTATTTCAAACGACTATATTTTGATTTAGCTAAAGGAATTTATATTTTAGAATTAATAGTGCTTCTTAAATTTTATGATTCATTAATCTAATTTTTCCAAGTATATGCTAAAAACAGAGCCTACTTACAAATTTCCCGAATCTAATCACCCCATAGTTAAATCACTATTTCATCACAGTGACCAAGAACTGTTGACCCTATTTCAAAACTATCCAGACCAAGGAAAATACTTTGTCACTATTTTCTGTCGTTATGGTATGATAGTCCAAACTTTAATTCAACATTCTGTGCGATCGCCTGTTCAAGCAGACTATCTATTTGCTCAAACCTGGCAACATATATTTTACGAATTGCGTGGCTTAGATTTGCGAGAGGGAGCAGATCCAGAGACTGGAAATACTACTCTTCAGAATTGGTTAATTAATATTACAGCCATTAGTATTAACCAAGAAGAAATGCCCCCTGTCGAGTCAATTCGTTATTCTTTAGAAATGGCCCCACCACCTTTATGGTGCTATTTCAGGCAAGTATTAGATCAGTTAGAGCCTTTACTACGCTTGATTTTGTTAATGTTTCAGACTTTTCACTGGAGTGAAACAAGAATAGCAGCTTATCTCCAAGCTGAGGGAGAAACAATTTCACATCAGGAAGTAAAATCTTTATTGCAACAGGGATATCATAATCTAGATACTAATTTGCCAGAAGATATTAAAGCCATCTATTTGAATGATGATATTGAGCAAGTTAGTACAGGTATAAATCAGTTTCTCAAAGTTCCAAAAGAACCAGAATAGTTAAGATTCTATTGTTTTAGGGAGTAGGGAGTAGAAAAGAAGAAAAACAACTGTACCTCATTCAATAATTAATAATTACCTCTTCTTATAAAGAAGAGGATTGACTAAAAGGAATTTTTTTCTTTTTTCTCCATGAATGGAGAGGCTTTATACCTTAATTTTTCGGTAACTACTGATAACTGATAACTGATAACTGATAACTGATAACTGATAACTGAAATGACCTAGTTCAAAAATACCCCACCTTTACCAGTAATATTCAGTGACTTTGTATCTAAATCAAAATCTTCTGTGGGATTAAATATAACTTCTAATACTCTAGAAGAAATCCTCTGAGGACGTACCAAAAGTAAACCACCATCAGGACGTTGGTAGGTTAAGGTTAGTGGAATTGGCAGTTCAGATAATTCTACCACTGAACTTTCACCTAGAATCCGATGTCGGCCACCTATTACCTGATATCCAATTACAGCACCAGTTTGATTAATCAATCTTAGAGTGATGATATCTTCAACAGGGGTAACCCTACCAGCAGGCTCTGGAAATTGGGGTGGGGGCTGAGTAGTTTCTGGCTGCTGAGTCGGAGGCTGACGGCGAGTCGGTTCGGTGTTCTCAGGTTCGACCTCTACAGGTTTTCCTCTATTACCAGATGGCTCAGAAGTATCCTCTTGCTGATTAGTAGCAGGAGGCTTTGTACCAGGTGGTGGGCCTCCAGCGTGGGAAATTGTGATTATCATTAAACTGCTACCAATGGCACTAATAATAGAGGTTGTTTTAACAAAATTAGACAGGAATTGAATCATCATCATCCTCAGATTTTGAATTAGGGACTAACTGCTGAACTTAGATAATTAGGCAAAGTTAGATTTAATTAGATAAATTAATTGTTTGTTCCTTCGTAAAAATACAAGTTTAAACTTTACCAAATATACTTAGGTTTTGCTGAATAAGTCTGAAATTTTGAAGCAGTCAGAAGTTAGAATCTATAGTCATTTTCATTTAGATTGACACAAGTATTTCTTGCTAGAAGAGAGTTTCAGCATAAAAAGTGTTCCATCCTTATTTGAAATAGCTATAATATCATGTCCGGTAGCATCGGTATTGTAAGGTCAAGGTAAGGAAGAAGCAAGAAGCAAGAAGGAATAGGGACAAGGGAAGAGGGCTTAAGAGCCAGAAAAAAACTTAAATTTCTTGTAGATATTGACGCTAACTTTTACACAAATGATACCAGCGGACATAATATAGAAGCCCTAAGCGTATCTCCAGAAAATAGGTCGGAGGGAGAATTAATACCATGTCCGATTGAACGCTTATAATTTAAGATAGTAGGGGAGTAGGGGAGTAGAGGAGTAGGGGAAAAATTAAAATATATCCTCTTGATCGCCAAATATTTTATTTATACCTAATCATCTGGACATGATATAATTGATCAAAAATGGGTAATAATTGATTTGATGATTGGATGACTGGGAGATATCTAATACACCCCATCTCCCCATCTCCCCATCTCTCCACACTCCCCTACTCTCAATCTCTAATTTTAAATAGATCCCTTCAGGGGTTCTATTAAGTGGCAACTGGCAAGTAAGATACTCATACTACTGACGACTGATAACTGATAAGGGGTTGCCCTAATTCTGATGTAAAGGCAACATAACAGTGGCCATAGTACCTACTTGGGGACGACTTTCAATTGATATTTGGCCATGATGATTTTCAACTATGGCTAGAGCGATCGCTAACCCTAAACCTGACCCAACTGTACCGCGATGGGAACGAGCGGGGTCTACTCGATAAAAGCGATCGAATAAACGAGACAAATCTTCATTGGAAATGCCTATACCATTATCCTTAACCGTTACCTTAAGACAATCATTTTTAAGATTTTGACAACCTTTAAAAATTACTCCACTATTCTCAGAAGTATCACCTAGTTCAGCTTTCTGAGTTCTCAATATTTGCTTTTTAGCTTTTGGAAGGTACTGCAACTCGACTACAAGATGACCACCAGATGGGGTATATTGCATACCATTACTCATCAAATTTGTAAATAGCCTGGCCAGTTGTTGCCAATCTCCTCTGATTGTAATATCTTCCTCAGAAATAGGATGTTTAATAATTTCAGATTTCTCTTGATTTTTATAATTTTGATAGTTAGATTTAGGGATATGATTAGATGTTGAATTTTCTTCAATAAAATCAGGTAGAGAAATTTTTAATTCTAGATTTATACCTTGGGCAGTAGCGATCGCCTGTTGTTCTTCTACTACTTCCATCAATAAAGCATCCAAAGGTATTGGTGAAAATTCTGACTTAACTATCCTACTATCTTGACGTGCCAAAAATAGTAAATCATCTACTAACCGCCCTAAACGACGGGTCAAACGTTCAATAACTTGTAGTTGTTGTTGATGTTCAGATGATGCTAACTTGGGGTCTGCTAAAGCTACCTGGACATTAGTTTGAATCATTGCTATGGGGTTTCGGAGTTCGTGAGAAGCATCAGCAGTAAACTTTTTCAAATGTTGATAAGATTCTCGTACTGGTTGTATTGCTAACCCGGAAAGTAACCAACCGATACTTCCGACAGAAATTACGACTAAACAGATACCGATACTTAAGTCTAGGATTAATTGGCGAATTGGTTTTGTCACTTCAAACCAAGGATGACTAACTCGCAAATATCCTAAGATTTGATGACCTACTTCTACTCTATCTGTCACTTGTCGTAGGAGTAAATTATTATTTGTGATTGGTTGTAATGTTTCAATTTTTCCAGAGTGGGGAGTTATTCGTACTGTTTCTCCAATACGGTTGGAATGTATGGGAATATTTAGGGGCTCAGAAAAGGTTGACCAAAGTAGTTTTCCTGTTGGACTAAACCATTCAATATCAATATGGTCATCTTCTACAGTATTAGCATTATCTGGAAAACTTGCTTCGAGGTTGACACGGAATTTTTTACTATTTTCAATAGGAAAGTTGGGGATAGGTTCGATAATTAGCGATCGCTCTACTATTTCTACAACATGGAGCAATGTATCATCTATACGTTCGATTAAGGTACTGCGGAAATAGATATAAAATCCTGTGGCAAATATTAGTAATAAAATGGCTGTGACTGTAGTGTACCAAATTGCTAAACGGCGACGAGTTGTTTGAAACATAATTATAAGGGAAGAGACACAAGATTATCTAGAAATAAAAATATTAGAAACTAATCTAAAACAGAAAATAGGGCGAGGCAATAATAGATAAACAATCTATCAGTGACCTGAAAATAGTCCGGGAATATTTGCTAAAAAATAGATAACCTTTTGTAGGAGTTTGGAGATCAAAACCATACTTTTCTATTAGCTATAAATGTCAATTTATTCCATTATTTCCACTCTTAATATTTTGTTGATAAATACTATCTGATTACCTTCATCAAAAAACAAAATTTGGCTGTTCAGCAATTAACAATTAATAATTATTTTTTAAAATATTCGGTTACTCTAGCGAATATTTTCATCATTTAGTTTGCTGTTATAGCAATCCTCCGCATATTCGTGGCAAAAATCTTACTGCTTTTTAGGGAACACTTAACTGGGAACAGGTGGGAGTCTCAAATTTTTTATTTACTTTTTAATTACCCGCAACCTATTTAGGATTGCTATAGTTCTTTTGCCTGGTCTTCTACCTTTCAAATGGTTGAGATTTTCTAATTTTTGTTTGGTGGTTTTCTAGACTCTCCTTTAGCAGATTTTGATTTAAGTATAGTTCCTTATTGTTTTGATAAATCTTGATTAGTAGGTTTTTTCACTACTTGCCCATTTATATTAATATATCCTCTATTTTTACCTCGTTTAAAAAATGCAAATTCTCCATTCAATCTATCCAACTAATCATAACAAATTGGAATGATTTCCTCTCCATAATAATTGATATAACGATATTTTTTTCTAGTATTACTCTTGCTATTCCTTGATAAAAACTATCAGCAAAATCATAGATAAAATCTATTACCAAAAAATCAAGGTTTAAAGCCTCTCCTTTCAAGGATAAACAAGAAAAAATTTTCTTTTTATTCAATCCTCTTCCTTTTAGGGAGAGGTAATTGTCTATTATCAATTATCAATTATCAATTATCAATTATCAATTATCAATTATCAATTAT
>NZ_JBNHEQ010000205.1:0-10807 GCF_050016015.1 Dapis hubbardiae BLCC-M172 | reverse complement strand
TTTAATTCTCAAAACTATTTATCTCAGACGTTATAGTTTGGATTTTGTATATTAAGCATTCCCCAATTAACCTAAACTGTAATTTATAACTTACCAATGGATAATTGATAATTAATCAATTCGGCTTTATTGCCTTCTATTTCAATATAAAAAAAGAAATTGTGATTTTCTTATATTCAATTCTCCAGGGTAAAACCAGAGGTAATTATCAATTATTCATTATCCATTATCAATTAATCAACACTATATATATCTATCCTCTTAATCGAGATGGTAAATTTCCAGTTCGCACCTGGAAATTCAAGTTTTGACCATTCCGATTAACTTCTAATTCCAACAAACTACCTACAGTTTTGTTCTGAACAATTTGTTGTACATTTTCAGATTCACTAATAGTTTGATTATCAATTTTTTGAATTATATCCCCTGGTTTTAAACCACTTTTATCAGCAGGAGAACCAGGAACAACCTGCATTACTAATACCCCTTGATCAGTGAATAACTGAATATTTGTATTGAAATTTCGGTTAAGTTCTTGCTTAAGTTCCGGTGTTAAAGTCTGCATGGCAATACCTAAATAAGCGTGTTCTGCCTTACCTACCCTAATTAATTGTTGAGCAATTTGTTGAGCATTATTAATAGGAATTGCAAATCCTAAACCTTGGGCACCATCAATAATAGCTGTATTAATGCCAATTACTTCACCATTTTGATTCAGCAGAGGGCCACCAGAATTACCAGGATTAATCGCAGCATCCGTTTGAATAAATCCTACCCGCTTATCTGGGACACCCACATCATTACTAGAACGACCTGTGGCACTAATTATACCCACTGTCACAGAATTATCTAGACCTAGGGGGTTGCCAATAGCGATCGCCCATTCTCCAGGTTGCAGATTATTTGAATTTCCCAGAGAAACAGTCGGAAGATTATCGGCATCAATTTTAACTACTGCTACATCAGTTACAGAATCTGTGCCCAAAACTCTACCTTGAAGGCGACGACCATCTTTGAGGACAACCTCTACAGTAGTTGAACCCTCAACAACGTGAGCATTCGTAAGAATATTACCATCTGAACTAATGATAAAACCAGAACCAGTTCCTTGCTCAACTGGACCTAAACGTGACCTAGGAGATTCGTAACCATAGAAATCTTCTGGTATTCCTCTACCAAACATATTAGGTCTTTGGCTAACGGTTCGAGAAGCATTAATCCTAACTACTGCCGGACCAACTTTTTGGACGGCATCTACAATAAAGTTGCTATTGGAAATAGGAACTCTAACTGGTAACCAACTAGAGCTTTCTGAGCTAGAAGTACCATCACTTTTGCTAGGGGATTGAGTTACTGATAATTGAGTAAGCTGGCTTGAGTTTTCCGGAGAGCTAATTGTCTGGAATATTAGGCGCTCACCTAACAATGCTCCGACCGCTCCGGTTAGTAGTAATAAATAAGTTAAAGGTTGTTTCCAAAAAACTTTACCTGTTGTATTTTTCATTGTTATTTATCTGTAATTGGTTAGTCTGTCAAGAATTAATAATCAGAGTCTTAAGTAGGTAGACAAAATTATTTGTGTATTGACTAATCGGCTATATTCCCTTTAACTCTTATCTATTGACTCTTGCCTACCACCGCCAAAATATTAAATTAATTCTGTCCAGGTACTTATCTCCTGATGGAGAGGTGTTCTTTAAATTTTCCTACAATATCTATTTAGTCTATTACTTAGGGCATAGTAAAAAATAAATTATCCAATTTGTGGACTTGACTTACTTGTTTTACTTCCCCTGCTCCTTTACACTTAATCCAAAAGGATATTTTTTGATTTGGAAGTCTCTTACTATTTACTCCTGAATGTTTATGGGAATTTACATTTTGCTTGTATTATGGTTATAAACTAAATTTAACACTCCTGGGAAATGATGTCTGGGGATGAAGAGTTAGTGATTCCACTCTGATGCTTAGTGTTTCAGAGTCATTGAAATTCACTGTTTAGCTTTTTCCTTGATCTACTTAACTTTTGGGGAGCTAATTTTTACCATACATAGAATTAAAATATTAAGTTACATATTTCAATCTGGGATATCTTGGACTTTAGTATATTTACAATCCTTAAAAAATTTATCCGGTTGTTTTTAAGGAAATCAAGTTGATACTATTTTTTTTCATACATTCAGGATTTATTTACCGAAATAATTAATCATTAAACAATTAAATAATTAGATAATTCACGCCTTGAAGCCTCCCCTTTCAAGGAGAAAAAAATAAATATTTTTCTTATTTGTCAATCCTCTCCCTAAAAGGGAGAGGTAATTATCAATTATCCATTATCCATTATCCATTAATGAATGTTGATGCTAATTTCTCAAAAAACGATGATTGTTTAACATTTGTTTGATTTGATATTCATTTTTGTCTTGAATATTTATTTGATTTTTTTATGATATTGGGTAGGTTTCAACAATTAATAATTAACAATTAAAATTAATAATTACCTCTTCTGTAATAGAAGGATTGAGCTAAAAGGAATTTTTTTTCTTCTCTTGGTCGATTGGATATGGCTCACTTCGGAGTGGCTCTGCACTCTTCGGGAAACCTGCTCCTACGGACCCGCTGCCTCTTCCAGAGGAGCTGCGCTTTTCATGTCGGCGACAGCCGAAACGCTTTATATGTTGCGAAGCAAAACGCCATCCCATCCTAGGTCATGCTCCACTTGCCGACCGTTTTTTCATCTCCTTAAAAGGGGAGGCTTTAGACATCCGAATTTGGTAATGAAATGTGAGCTTTTCTAAGCAAACAGGAACAAGCTTTGCCTAGCAGCACCTCAAAAAAATCATAGTAACTGGGATTGGTTTTCTATAGTCATTTCAGTTTATATTGAGACAAGTGTTTCTTGTATTTAAAGAGTTTCAGCGGAAAAAGTGTTTCATTCTTATTTGAAATGACTATAAATAAATTATCTCCAAACTTCCCTGGCAATGACCTATAAGATTATATTTTTTTAGCTATATAGCATATATTTATCTTGTTTGATTTTGTATTTATTTTTAGCTTAGAAATTTATTTTATTTATTGATAATTTTTGTACTAAATATAGGATTAAACATCTTAATTACCAACAAGAATTTTATTAAATACAAATTTTTTTCTGATTATTATAACTTTTAATTATCCTAATAACTCTCACTATTGCTAAACCATTCTTCAAAGAAGTTGTGTATAAAATCTCCACTTAACTAAGTCCGAAGTCATAAGTTTTTGTGTAGGGGATTTTGAGCAACCTTCCCAAAACATTTCACCTTAAAAGGCGGGGTTTTAGACCCAATTATTTTGATCGTTTAGACAAAAGGGAATAAAAGTATATAAATATTTTTATATAGTGAAAAAATGCAATAGTTTTTGTCAATTTTGATGCAAACTTTATAACTTATCAACTTGAACAGCCTTCAGATGGAAGTTACGATTCAGGGGCTGTTTTGGATAAATGTTCTGAATTTCTTGCTGTACAATAATTTTTAATTAATAAACGTTCTGTTTTGTTTAATTCCCACTAATATATTTAGGGTTTCCACATCTAAGAAAGTCTTTTTGACTCAATTAATGAGAAACCCCATGACTTAATTTTGACAGAAAACTTAATTACAATTAAATCAACAATTTAGCTAATTAACCCTCAGCAAAAACGTACCGATAGAGTTCATCTGACCCTGGCTCTGGACTATTTGTAGCAAACTCAACAGCTTCAGTAATTAACTCCTCAATCTTTTGATCGATTGCTGTTAACTCTGCAACATCTACCAAATTATTTTCTGTTAGGTAAGTTTTAAATTGCTTGATGGGGTCACGAGAAAACCAATATTCCTTTTCTTGTTGGTCCCGTAATTCATCAGGGTCAGCCAAAGAATGTCCTCGGAAACGATAAGTCAAAGCTTCAATCAAAGTAGGTCCCTCGCCAGCCCTAGCCCTGGCCACAGCCTCCTGAGCAGCAGAATGCACTGCCAATACATCCATACCATCAACCTCTACACCAACCATGCCAAAGGCATGAGCTTTTTTGTAAATCTCAGGTTCAGAAGTAGCACGATCATGAGCCATACCAATTGCCCACTTATTATTTTCGACTACATAAATAATCGGTAGTTTCCACAATGTAGCCATATTTAGACATTCAAAAAACTGGCCGTTATTGCAAGCCCCATCCCCAAAGAAACAAGCCGTCACTTGGTCAGCAGTTTCATTTCCCATAGTTTCCCGACGATATTTACTCTGAAAAGCTGCCCCAGTAGCCACAGGAATACCCTCAGCAACAAAAGCATAACCCCCCAATAGATTATGTGCAGCCGAGAACATATGCATCGAACCACCACGACCTTTAGAACAGCCTGTGGCCTTACCAAATAATTCAGCCATCACTTCCCGTGCTGGTACACCAGCACTGAGAGCATGAACATGGTCTCTATAAGTGCTACAAACAAAATCTTCATCTTGTCGCATAGCTTTAATTACACCGGAAGAAACCCCTTCTTGTCCATTGTAAAGATGAACAAAGCCAAACATTTTGCCTCGGTAATACATTTCAGCACACTTATCTTCAAACAAGCGTCCTAAAACCATATCTTCATATAGTATCAATGCTTCTTCTTTACTAATTTTTATACTATTGGTATTAAAAGGAGGTAAGTTACGTTCTTGGATCATTTAATTTTTCCTGAGCTAGTATAATTTAGTGATCTGATGTTGGAATGTTGCAACAGACATCTTTAGCAAAAGTCTCTAATGTTAAAGTTAACATTACTGGTCTCCACAAGTTATCCAAATTTACCTTTGAGCAATTTAATAGCATATCTGGAAATTGTGTATGAGAGTAAATAAATTTTACTAGCTTGTTGTATAGTATAGACTTAATGGAATAAGTCTTAAGTTTTGCCCTTCAAGTTGGGTAGCAAAGTATCTGTCACTGAAATGAAAGGTATAATAAACTTTATACATAAATTATAGTCATATATAGTCAAATAAACTCAGAGACTGAGAAAACTTGCTAGTAAAAGAGAATTTAAAATCAATGATTATCTCCACAAAGCATCTCGTTTGATTATTAATACCCTCATCACTTACAAAATAGGGACTCTGATAATTGGCCAAAATCAGGAGTGGATACAGGAGATTAAGTTAGGAAAAAAGAACAATCAAAATTTTGTTCAAATTCCCCATGGTAAGTTAATAGAAATGTTATCTTATAAAGCTACAATGGTAGGAATTAAGGTGATTTTAACCGAAAAATCTTATACTTCCATTGCAAGTTTTATGGATAATGATACAATTCCTGTTTACAAGAATGGTGAGAAAAATCAGTCAATTTTTAGTGGAAAAAGGGTGAAACGGGGAATGCAAATCGCACAGGTTGTGACAGATTGATTAATGCTGATGTGAATGGCTTTTTGAACATTATGAGAAAAGCAACTCCCTTTTGTCTTTGACCATGGGATAGAGAAGCCACTGCGTTAGGCGGGTTCCCCAACTTGAAGCAACTGGCGTGGTGTTGTCGTGCCTCCTTTCCTGCGGAATGCTGCGCAAACGCTAACACCCAGTCCAGGTCAAACCTGCAATGCAGGAGAATATGTCATATTTGACTATATTTATTATTATGAACTATACTTTGTGGGAAGCAACCCCAATCTATCTACTTATATCTACAATTTTTTTCAAAATTGTAGATATAAGTAGATATAAATGGAAAATATGCTTTGATAATTCGAAGAAGAATTTTTATATTCTTGGAATTTTGATGCTAAAATTAAATTCAGTATCTTTATAAGATTTTTTGTTGAACATTTAAGAATTGGTAGATTCACCTTTAAACCTTTAATGTTTATCGGTGAAAAAATCCTAGCTCATAAGTGACGAGCATCAAAAAAATTGCTCTAAAGTAATAAAAAAGACCTCTGTTAGTCAGCAACAAAGGATATTATTAAGTAATATAGTAACTCTCCTTTGAGGAAATGCACTGTGCGGATTCCACTAGATTATTACCGAATTTTAGGTTTACCAATTCAGGCTACTGCCGAACAGTTACGGCAGGCACATAGAGACCGCACCCAGCAGTTTCCTAGAAGGGAGTATTCTGAGGCAACAATAGTTGCCCGTAAACAACTTATAGATGAGGCTTATGCTGTTCTGTCTGACCTAGAACAACGGCAAACTTATGATGGCAGCTTTTTGGCTAAAACCTACGAGCCAGAAAAAGTAGAAGAACTAAGTCCGAGTTCTGAGATAAATCTTGATAAAGTAGAGGAAAAAGAAACAAAACTTCAGGAAAAAGGAGAAGTTATCCCCATAATAGCTTCTAGACGATTAGCAAAAAGGATAAGCTCTCAAGGTAGAGAGACCATAAGTAGCTCTCAGTTTGACCCTAACAGCCCCAGTATAGAAATAGAAGATCCACAATTCGTGGGAGCAATCCTGATTCTACAGGAACTAGGAGAATACGAACTGGTATTAAAACTTACTCATCCTTATCTTACTAATAATAGTATTGCTATAAAAGATGGACGTTTTGGCGATCCAGCATTAGTTCTGCCAGATATTGTCCTCACAGTTGCTTTAGCTAATTTAGAACTGGGTAGAGAACAATGGCAACAAGGACAATATGAAAGTGCGGCCACAGCTTTAGAAGCTGGGCAGGGATTATTACTACGAGAAAATCTGTTTGTTCAAGTTCGAGGGGAGATACAAGCTGACCTTTATAAGCTACGTCCTTATAGAGTAATGGAGTTAATAGCATTACCAGAGGAGATAGCTCTAGACCGTCGCCGTGGCCTAGAAATTCTTCAAGATATGTTAAATGAACGGGGAGGAATTGATGGTCAAGGTGAAGATAGCTCTGGACTTAGGGTAGAAGATTTTCTGAAATTTGTTCAGGAGCTACGTCATCATTTAACCACATCAGAACAAAAGAAATTATTTGAGGTAGAAGCTCATCGTCCTTCGGCAGTAGGTACATACCTAGCAGTTTATACTTTTTTAGCTCAAGGGTTTGCCCAAAAACAACCAGCTTTGATTCGTAAGGCTAAGTTGATGTTGATGCAATTAGGTCGTAGTCAAGATGTAAATTTAGAGAAATCTGTTTGTGCTTTACTTTTAGGGCAAACTGAAGAGGCTAGTCGTTCATTAGAACTTAGCCATGAAAATGAACCTTTATCCTTTATTAAAGAAAATTCTCAAGAATCTCCAGATTTATTACCAGGGCTATGTCTTTATGCTGAACATTGGTTGACTGAGGAGGTATTTCCACATTTTCGTGATTTGTCTGACAAGTCAGCTTCTTTGAAAGACTATTTTGCAGATCGGCACGTTCAAGCTTATCTAGAAGCTTTACCTACAGAAACAGAAGCAGTTAATCAGTGGGTAGTTGTTCAACCTCGTCGCGATCGCGACACGGAACAGATGTTCTATCAGAAGGAAGTTGACAAATCCACCGTATCAGATTTAGAAAATAAAGGTATATCTGGTGTGGGTAGTGTTGCTACTGCTAGTCCTGCTTCTGCAAGCAAAGGAACTTCTAATTTACTAGGAGCTAGTTCTGATAAGTTGCTTCAAGAATCAGAAAAATCATCATCTACTATAGGTGCGCAAAAACAATTAACTAATCCCAGTTCTGGTCGCTATTCAGGAAGAATGAGGGAAAGGAGCAGGAGTAGTTTACCTCAATTTAATGAAAGTACGTCACTAGGAAGTGAAGAATTACCCCAATCTATGCCAGACCATAGTCAACGGAGAATCTCTGCTAGAAGAGAACCTGTTAAGGTTGGTCGTCTAATATTAATTGCAGTTTTGGGATTATTGGCAATAGGACTGATTGGGTTTATGACAATTAAAACTATTGCTTGGTTAGCAAATGCTTTAGGATTAGGTGGACCTAGGCTACAAGGAGAACAACCTGAGGTGCTATTGGACAGACCTCCAATAGAAATTCCAGAACCTAATCGGGTTAGCCTCGGAGCATCAGGACCTATAACGAAAGAAGTAGCACAACTAGCGATTCAAAGTTGGTTAGATATTAAGGCTGCTGCTCTTGGTCCTAATCATCAAGTTGAAAAATTACGAAATATTCTAGTGAACCCAGCACTTGAGCGTTGGTTACCTACGGCTAATGCACTGAAGCGAGAGAAATCTTACCGGAAGTATGAGCATGATTTAGAGATAAAAAGTGTAAAAATGAGTAATACAGATGCCAATGAAGCTCAAGTAGATGCTAAAGTGAGAGAAAGGGTTCAGTTTTATGACAACGGTAGATTGACTAATTCTGACAATGAAAACTTACTTGTTCGTTATAATTTAGTTCGTCAGAATGAAAAATGGCAAATTAGTAATTGGAAGGTACTGAGATAATTTTAAGTGCAGAAATAATTATGGGAATAAACCTAAGCTTAAACATGAATAATTATTAGTATTTATACTGTATTTATTCAACTGAATTATTCTCAAAAAATTGATATATAAATCAGAATTAAAAAACCTTAGAAGCTCGAGTAAAAAAACTTGTTAATCAAATTAATCTTCAGGAAGTCAATAAAAAAATTCTGTTCTAGTGTGTAAGCATTCAGCCGTCAGCCATCACTCAGTAATACGATAACTCTAAAAATTTTTACAGCTTTCGGGATTAAACAAAAATGGAAATCAAGAGTGATTATATAAGTATTGATGGTTTGATGATTTAGTTGTTCACTATATTGCCAAGTCTTTCTATTGGTTTAATTTCTAGACTATGTGGGAGTTGCAAGATAAAATTACTTTGGATCAAATCCGTTGAATTACTTAGAAAAAACCTTCTTCCTCATTAAGTCTTCCAAGTATATCCATTTTACTGTTACCTCCCCACCATTTTTCTGTATTCAAGCCATTTCTTCTGGAAAAGTTGAGGATGAAACGAAGAAAATTCTGAAAAGGCTGATGGGATTTTGTTATTTAGAAAAAAAGTTAAACACCAAAAGCTTCAAGCTCTCGCCAAAGAAATTTTAAATCATTGGGATGCAGTAGTCGCTGCTGTGAACAATCCTGACTTACTGTTAACTAATAACGAAATCTCACCAATTTGATCAACCCTGTATCTACTACTCAGGTATATTTTCTGTTCCCTGTTCCCTTTTTCCAGTAAAGCATTGCCTATTCCTTACCTCCACTCAATATTAAATTAATATTGCTTATGTACTTAGCTTTTGAGCTGTAATATTAGTAATTTTTAATAAAACTATTACATAATTTTATTCATTAATTTTGTTAAAGTTCTAATAAATTAAGTAAAGTTAAGAAACCATAACATTGTTAATCTAGAATTGCCTATAAATCTGCATATATACTCATAATTTCTTAGTAACGACCCTTGACCAAATCTGAGCTTTTCTGCAAGATATAGACTTATAAGGCGATCCCGCCGATCCCAAAAAAATGCGGTTCTTATAGTTTCTAGAGATATAGAAACTGATAAGCATTCCTCAGCATTTACCAAACCCATTAATTATTTGAATGGGAAAAGTAGTTCTCAAAAGAAACAAGGAATTATTTGTAATTACTTGCTAGATTTTGGGAAACGGAATAGAAAACAGTAAAAAAATAGAAGGATATAAATAATGGTTCAAGAACGTCCACCTCTAGAAGAAATGACTTTACGACAACTACGGAAAGTCGCCAGCGAACTAGGTATCTCTCGTTACAGCAGAATGCGTAAGGCACAACTGCTGGCAGCAGTTATGGAAGCTCAAGGTATCAATCATGTTTCATCTGCTCCACTCTCAACATTAGAGGTACAAGAAGAAGTGGAAGCAAAAAAGTTTGAATTGGGCCAAGAAAATAATATTGATGATTTTCTTTCATCAATTGACCAAGATTTAACAGATTTACCCAATGGGTATGGTAAAAGCCGAATAGTCTTAATGCCACGCGATCCAGAGTGGGCATACGCTTACTGGGATATTACGAATCAACTGAAAGAAGAGTTACGCCGTCAAGGAGGACAACAGTTAGCTCTCCGTATATATGATGTAACAGATATTAACTTGGAATACCAAAGTCCTCATAGTATTCAGGAATATCCTTGTGATGAATTAGCTCGTGAATGGTACATACCCATTCCGGTAAGCGATCGCAACTATGTTGTGGAAATAGGGTATCGGTGTGCTGATGGTCGGTGGTTAATTGTGGCTCGTTCTGAGCGAGTACATATTCCTCCAGTCTATCCCTCAGATTGGATTGACGACCAATTTATCACAGTTAGTTGGGATGAAGATTTGCGTGGGAAAACCTTTATGGAACTGGTTCCTGCTAGTCGCCAAATTACTTTTTACGATAATCCCGATAACATTTATGAGGAAATGTTTGGCCTAGCTGAAGTTGAGGAACAACGGGTTGCTGGTTCTATGTTTGGCTCTGTTCAAATGGTTCCAGGTTCAGGCCAGATGATAGAGGAAGGAGTAAGCTCTTATGCTATGGCATCAGGTATAGGGATGTGGGCATCTGGTAGTAATGTCTCTGGTGCAACTCAAACTATGTCAGGGGTAGGTTTAACTGCTTCTGGTGTAGGCATGGGAATGTCAGGTGTAGGTTTAACTGCTTCTGGTGTTGGCATGGGAATGTCAGGTGTAGGTTTAACTGCTTCTGGTGTTGGCATGAGAATGTCGGGAGTAGGGTTAACTGCTTCTGGTGCAACTCAAACTATGTCAGGTGTAGGTTTAACTGCTTCTGGTGCAACTCAAACTATGTCAGGGGTAGGTTTAACTGCTTCTGGTGTAGGCATGGGAATGTCAGG
>NZ_JBNHEQ010000204.1:0-10533 GCF_050016015.1 Dapis hubbardiae BLCC-M172 | reverse complement strand
GATAATTGATAATGGATAATTGATAATTGATAATGGATAATTGATAATGGATAATGGATAATTGATAATTGATAATATTAGCTTTAATTATACCAAATTCAAAAAAGGCAGTTACATCTTAAGTTGGTGATTTATTCCTACAAGAAAAAATTACACATTCCATAAATTATAAAAATCAAACCTTTTTTGCTCTTTAATATTTATGTTTTTCTTTCCCTATTCCCAGTTAAGTGTTCCCTGTTCCCTCTGTCGTCACGCTCTGCAATATTTTATGAAATTGGTATTAGATACTTAATTTCTGGGTAAAACGACTGAGAGGCAAAATTTTTTGTGCCAAGTCACTTCAGTTATTAGTTAGGGCTTGCTGATTAAATCTCAAAGCATTGACGGAGAAAGGCTAAAGCCTTTCTCTGTGGTCTAAAAGTGCAAGCTTTTTGCTCCCTAAAGCTGAAAATGTGAGTATTTTGAGTAGACAAGGGCAGAAAAACTTAAGGGCAGAAAAACTGAGGGACAATTTTTCCAACTACATACTCTGTAATTCCCCATTCCTCCTGACTCCTGACTCCTGACTCCTGACTCCTGACTCCTGACTCCTGACTCCTGACTCCTACCTTCATCCATAAGACTTTTTCAGCAAACCCTAGGTATCAGTTATAAGTACCTGCTCATAAAGCAGGAGGCTTGAAATACTAATTTTTCTTTTTTTATCCCCTTGTAGAAGGCAGGGCCGTTTCATTCTTGCTTACAGCAGTTTTCAAATGGATAAACCACAGTCGATTTGCACTGGGGGTATAATCGAAGACTTGTATTCGGTTGCAACTTGAGGATGTAGAGCTTTGAAACTAGCCTTTGCCTCCTGACTCCTGTACGGGCGAATGGCCATTCGCCCCTACGACTCCTGACTCCTACAAAAGTTTTGTGGTTTACTCAACTGAAAAGCGCTGTAAGGCTCCTGGGGAGCAGGGGAGTAGGGGAGAATTTTCCACCCTTTACCCACAGGGCATCCCCAATATTCATCAATTATTCTGAAAGGTTAAAAATACGAATAGTTTTTATTTGAGGGTATTGAACCAGATATTTAGACAGAGTTTAACTAGCTATTAGCTTTTCCTTAGGTAATGCGGAGCTTGCCAGCATTTAGCAGGAGCGCTAAAATCCGAGGGTTTAAGTCCCCCACAAGAGGAGAGAAAAATTGCTGGTGCGCTTTGCGTGGGGGTTATAAGACGCGGAGCGGCAACTCTAGAGTATCCCCCATTATACACAGTGAAAAGCTAATAGCTGACTGCTGAGTGCTGAGTGCTACTTCAATGACACTCCGAAGCTGAAAAATCGGCACTGATATGGCTAATTTCTCTATTTTCTGCTCCTAAACATCTCCCGTTCTCCTTAAATTGTTAACTCACGATACGAATGATACGGCCTTACCTTGTAGAAGGGCAGCTCGCAACCCAGCCAAAGGGAGGATTGAGACCTTATTTTCTGGTCAAGAAATACCCCTATAAAATTAATTTCTATATTATTATATTTCAATAGTGCCACAACATGGATAGGACTTACGCCAAGACCATGTATGTAGCGTTCAAAACTATAACGTTATAGTTTTTTCCCTCTATATATAGTACCTCTGCCTAAGTCCTGATGGAATTGAAAATTCAACAGTATTGATTAGGTAAGGTTTGGAGGATTTTGTTTCTAACTGTTTAATTATTTCTGCCATCCTAACAATAGTAACTTGAGGTTAAGGTTGTGTGATATAGTTCTATATTGCTAAGAGTTTCTATATATTTATTTGTATTTGATTTCTTATGTCTACTTCTAAACTAACCTTGAATTTGGTAGAAGGATCTATATCTTTTGATTTTACTCCTGAAGCTGCAAGAAATTTACAAAGTGTGATAGCTGAATTAATGCAGCAATTAAAATCTGTTGCTGCGAAAAATGCTGCTGGTAGTTCTGGCAAACCAACTCCACAAAAATCCACAGAATATCTGTATACAGGAGATGTGTTTTTAGAAATATTCTGCAATCCTAATATTTGGCCTAGTCCTTTTGCTGCTAAAGTTTTGATTACTCTACGAGACGAGCGAATTCGGATTACTACTGAGGCTGAACTTACTAGAGTTTATGATGATATTAATCAATATTTAGAGCAAATAGAATAAAATTTTTGGTAGTCTTAAATATGAAGGGATATTAGTTAGTATATCTCTTTAAATTGCCAGGATATAAACTCATTCATTGTTACTTGTTTACCATTACCAAATATTTTTATTAGCTATTGTATAAGGTTAAATTTCAGCAATTAACAATGTTCATGTCGGCGACGGCCGTTTGCGAAGCATTCCGCAGGAAAACAATTAATAATTAATAATTACCCCTTCTTGAAAGAACGGGATTGGCTAAAAGGATTTTTTTTTGATTTATCCTCTTGAAAGGGGAGGCTTTAAACCTTAATTGTTGAATGAATAATTAATTATTGACTATCAACTATTAATAATTAATTATTAACTATTAATTATTAATTATTAATTATTCGGTAACATCCTCCCTTTGCTGATGAACTATTGAGAATTACCCATTACTATAGTATGAGAATTTTCTTTTTTGGCAAGTTGATTTCTACTCAACAAAAAAAAGAATTATTGAAAAGCAAAGTCTAGAAAATTTTGTAGTAGATGAGAATGAAGTAAATTATTTGAGACTCTTCCATTAAATCAAAGTCTAATACCAATTTGATAAATGTTTGTTACAAATGGTAAAAGTAAGGAAGAGGGTAGAGGGAAGAAGGAAGAAGGAGTCATTTCAGTTAGCCTCCTCCGGAGGAACTTCGTTAACAGTTAGCCTCCTGCGGAGGAACTACGTTAACAGTTATCAGTGAACCTCCGACTTAAAGTCGGAGGCTTGAAATACTGAGTTAAATATTTTTTTCATCCCCTTAAAAGGGGAGGCTTTAGACCTCATTTTTTGGTAAATATTGAAAAAAAAAGGGAAAAATGATAGAGATAACTGTCTAAAATGAATGGGAAAGGCTATTTTTAAGTATCTCTTATCGAGGTACACTTTTTTGTATCATTCTTTTTTCAAAGTGGTATAACAGGAAAGTCTCAATACCAAACCCTACATTTTCCTATTCCGCACGGAAGTACAGAGATACTTCCTGATTCCTAATTCCTAAAAAGCTTAATCTTTAGTGAAGATAATATATAGAGAGTATTTGTCAACAAAATATTCAAAATCTTACAGTTTTAACCGATAAGATGAATTTACCGAAGAATTAATAATTAGGGTTTGCTGAAAAAGTATGAGTGGTCAGGGTAGGAGTCAGGAGTCAGGAGTCAGGAGTCAGAATAAATGGGATTTATAGAGGAGCTAGTAGGAAGAATAGTCCCTTGATTTTTCTGCTATAGTGAGCATTAAAGGCTCACTTTTTCAACCTGAATAACCTAAAAACTTACGGTTTTTCAGAACCTAAAAAGGCTAAAATTTATCTGTCAATACTTTGAAATTTAATCAGCAAGCCCTAATTATAGCTGTTGTTATATAGAGAAACTGGCAACCTAAAAGCATCTTCCGACTTTCCTCAAATCATAATTTTTTCCCTCATTTATTTGAGCTACAAAAGCTTTATAAAAATATTTCTCAAGTGACTGAGGTACAGTTGTTTTTATTCTTTTCGATTCCCTGTTTCGCGAATACTAATCCCTACTCCCTACTACCTACTCCCTAAAAAAAATGAATTTTGTATCTCACGCTTTTTGATAATTGCTATAAATAAATCCAACATTCGATCTTTGATTACATTAATTACCATAATATTATCTGTAAACTATGCAAAACCAACGAATAAAAAACTCAGATGAAACCAATAGAATTAATTACAAATACCAATGTGCATCAAGAGTATCAACTTTCAAAATTTGATAGTCAAATGGGACTTTGGCCGTATTATGGTGTAATAAGTTGGTATAAACATCGAATAGATTCTCAGAGATTAAAAATAGCAATTCAACAAATAGTAGATAGTGTGCCAATTTTGGGAGGGAGATTGGTAAAGAAATTTTTTTCTCCATTAAAAGTTGTATGTAACCCACAAAAATCTGGTGTTGGTTTTATTGAAATTAATCTAGAGGAACAGGAAATAAATATTGATAATTTATTAGATGCAAAAACTTATGTAAAAAATGAATTCAATATTCCCAAAAATTCCTCAGATGCTATTAATAAAGATACTCCATTAGTATATGTAATTTTGAATCATAATCAAAATTATTATGGTGTCACTCTCTTTGTTAATCATTTCATAGTAGATGGTGGAACGTATTTTTTATTATTAGAATATCTTTCTCAAGCTTATGAAGACACAGAATATATTGCTAAATCTGAACCATTATTTACAATAGATTTTCAGAAAATAGATGATTTTATTGCTGCAAGTTTTAAGAAATTATCATGGAAAGATAAACTTCTCAGTTCAACATCTTTTATTATTTTTATCTTGAACAGTTTTTTTCAAAATAAGGATGATTGGAGTTATCTTGAATGTATCTTAACCAAAGAAAAGTTAGACTTAATTAAGAGCAGAAATAAAAATCTTTCAAACGAAGAAATTGCCTATAGCACAAACGATGCTTTATTTGAATTTTTATCAGTTGTTCCTATTAAACGATTTATTTTTCCTTGCAATCTAAGATATAGAAACGTTGGCATACCAGAAAATTATTTAGGAAATGCTGAAGCTTTCGTCTTAGATTTAACTAAACCAGAAAATAATTATATGTTAAAACATACTGATGTGAGAAAATCAGTCAATCAACTTCCACGAATATACAGCTTTATACCTACTTTTAATAGCAAGTACATGGCTCATGATTCATGGGTTAAATTACAAAATTATTTGCCTGGTTTTGGTGGTAAATTAATTCTGCAAAAGCTGTTTGAATTTGACGATGTACCAAAAGATATATTATCATTTGCTTGTAAATGTTCGTTAATATGTAGATTGACAGAAAATGAATATTTATTGATATATATCAATTTAAAAAATGTTGTTTCTCAACTTGAAAATAAGTTAAGAAATTTGGGTGTAGAAGAGATTATTATTAGAACATCATAATCAAGTATATAGCAATTCCCAAGAAGCGTGAGGTACAAAATTCTAGTTTTTAGGGAACAGGGAACAGGGAACAGGGAGATAAGGAATAGAAAAGAAATTAAAGAGCTTGTTTACCTCATAAGCTTGAAAAACGCTATATAGCAATCTTAAATAGGTTGTGATAAATTAAAAAGTAAATAAAAAAGTTGAAAGTCTTACCTGTTGCCTTTTGCCTGTTGCTTGTTGTCTAAAAAGCAGTAAGATTTTTACCACGAATATGCGGAGGATTGCTATCTTATAGATATCTCTGAAAAGAATAGGCTTTTTTTTCTTAAAGGCAATAGGCAATAAGCAACAGACAACAGGAATATAGATTTTTAGATATTTTTAGGAAAAAGGTATAAGGAAGGATTTTTTTGGTAAATTTTGCTGGATGAAGCTAGTTATTTGCCATTATTTAAGTCCTGTTATTTCTTTTCTGGAGATGTCTCAATAATCACAAATTCCGTCTGCCTCAAAAGCAGTCAGCTATCAGTTTTATCTTTAAACGAGGAAAAAGCAATTGAGAGATTTCCAAGAATTAGTTAAAATGTAGTAGAAGTTAAACGA
This sequence comes from Dapis hubbardiae BLCC-M172, assembly GCF_050016015.1. Classification (NCBI taxonomy): domain Bacteria; kingdom Bacillati; phylum Cyanobacteriota; class Cyanophyceae; order Oscillatoriales; family Microcoleaceae; genus Dapis; species Dapis hubbardiae. The sequence goes on along the minus strand of NZ_JBNHEQ010000204.1, from coordinate 4,832 downwards.
AATACTTACTTCATTCATTTTTATTGCTCAGAGCTAACAGCTAATACCTGTTTCGCAGCATTCCGCAGGAAATGCTTACGCTTCAAAAATAAATTAGCTTTCAGGTTACCAGTTATTCAGATTAATAGGACTTACGCAAATACCATGTATATAGCGTTCAAAACTATAACGTTATAGTTTTTCCACTCTATATATAGTACCTCTGCGTAAGCCCTGATTAAAAAAATCTAGATTTAGCTAGAAAATATACTTTCTAGCTAAAAATATTCTCAAATAACTTTTCACTTACTTATATCCGCGTTATATTACCAGTACAGTCTATTTCTCATCATAATTAAGAGAGAAATTACCATTTGATATTGAGTTAACTTACACTGATGAATCCTGATAATCTAACCCAAATAATACAAAAAGGATTTCGTGTCACCCTAGGTGCCACATCCTTTTTCATGGAAACTTTACAAGACTCTAATAAACGGGATGAAAATTTGAATAAATTAAATTCTGATTTTAATCAACTAACTGAGGAATGGGCTGAAAGAGGAGAGACGACTGAGCAGGAAGCTCGAAATTTTGTTGATACAATTTTGAATCAACAAAATAGTCAAGTCAATACTGATAGTACAACTGTTTCTTCTACTCCTGCTTCAGGTTTTGTACAATCAGATATACAAAGAGATTTGTTAGAACTAACCAAAGAAATAGCTAATCTACGATCTGATTTACAAGAATCTCAGGAGTCAGACTCTCAGAACTAAGTTTCTTTTAATATTTTGTTTTCGCACAGAAAGAGATATTTGACACATCACAGGATTCTTTTCTAGATGTGTCTTGTACAACTATTAAGTTATTAACAAATCCTGGAAAAGATAGGATAAATTTTAGAACCTAACTCAGCTAAAAATTTTTAATTTAGTTGAGTTAGGCTTTTATTTAGTCGTTGTCCCATTTTTCGTTACCTATCAGGTCGCCAATTCTATCCCTGAGTAGAAAATCACACTCTTCTAACTCACCCTCTACACAAGCCCATTCCCTGGCGGGAATATATTGGCAAAGAGTATAAATAGGCTGCTGACGACTGAGAACTCCTTTGTGTACAAGTTCTGCTGCCTCGTCCCTGATAATGTCTAAAGAATATTGAACTGTGGTGTAAGTCATGGTCACCCTCTTGGCCTAGCTTGAGTACTTGTCGGCGCTACGCCGCTATTAATAATATAAGGCAAAATTGCTAATTCTGAATGTTAATTTTTTCAGTATATATAGTTACAATTTGTTATCTTATTTTGATAAGTATTCTAAAATTCATCAGACCAACACATGAGCTAATGTGTTAGTCCAAATTGCATCTATATAATTTGAACTTGTACCCATCAGGTAGCTAATTTTGGATTTCTCTAGTCTTTTTTCCTCAAAAAATCGTGTTTCCTATATCACTTTTATTTAATTTTGTCAAAATTTAGGTAATATTTTTTTTAGATTTTAGATATAAGAAAAAAAATTACTTAGGACATAGACTGATGATGAATTTTAGACTGGGAAATGTTTTTTCAACTGTTCCCTCTCTTGGTCAGCATTCAGCAAGGGAGCTATCGCCGACGCGGGGTAACACCGCTGTCCCCTCCCTATTCCCTGCTATAGAGAGATACTGGAAAATCTTTAAATAAAAGCTCCAGAGCGATAGCTTGGGCTTTTGGCATTTGTCCATAACAAAAGATATAGGGTATCCCTGATAACAGTTCTGGTGAAAACTGTTTCAACGTATACTGACTACCGTATATGATTAGAGCTTGGAGTTCGCCACTTTTTAATAATTTCTTAACTAAATCCTCTGCTACTTGTGTTAAACTAGCTACTTTGCCAAAAGGATTACCACGAATAAATAGTTGTAGCAAAGTCAAATGATGAGGGATAAGAGCTTGGATAGGTTCTGAATTATTTTCAATTAGTTGTAGTTGATAACCATATTTTTTAGGAATAGCGATCGCTGGAGTATGATTACCCAAGAAAGGAGAGTTAAGTAGATCCTGTACAAGCACTAAATTGCGTAAATGATTATCATCTGTATTTGGAGCAAGATAACCTCCTCCTACTTGAATAGAGTCTTGCAAAATTTGAGTCACAGTTTCTTGTGCCCGTGATTGAGCTAAATTTTCAACTAAATTGAATGTAGGAGGTAAGAAATAATCTGGTCTCTTTTCATTTCCAGGTTGCCAAGTAGGATAAACCTTATTTTTAGCTTGCCAAATTCTCTGTAAAGACTCATCAATTCGTGATTCAGAAATACGGCCTTGACTTACCGCATCACAAACAGCATTAATTGTCACCTCTGCATCTAGAGGCATAAGTAAAATATCTGCCCCAGTTTCCACAGCCAAAATAGACGCTTCGGCCAAACCATAACGATTAGCGATCGCCCCCATTACCAAAGCATCAGTTACAACTAATCCATCAAAACCCAACTTTTGGCGCAACTTACCTGTGATAATTTTATGAGATAAAGTTGCTGGTAGTTCCTTATCCCAGGTTGGAATTAACAAATGGGCACTCATCACAGAATCTACCCCAGCAGCGATCGCCTCAACAAAAGGAGGTAATTCAACTTCTGCCAATCTACTTTCCGAGTGAGGTATAACTGGTAAATCAAAATGAGAATCAACTGCCGTATCCCCATGACCAGGAAAATGTTTAGCAGTAGTCAAAACTGGGTATTCTTGAGTGCCCCGAATAAAAGCCCTTGCCAATTGACCAACTAATGCCGTCGTTTCTCCAAAAGCCCGAATATTAATCACTGGGTTATCAGGATTATTATTCACATCTACCACTGGGGCCAAAATCCAATTTAAACCAATAGCTAAAGCTTCTTGAGCTGTAATAGCTCCCATAGTTTCAGCATACTCTTCGGCTTTTTTCAGATTAGTTTCAGCAATAGCAGCGATCGCCATTGGAGGAGGAAACCAAGTTGCCCCAGCAAACCTTTGACCAACTCCTTCCTCAATATCAGCAGCCAAAAGCAAAGGAATTTTTGTCCAAGACTGAAGTTGTTGGATACGAGTTGCCAAGTCTACAGCACTCCCGCCCACAAAAATTACCCCTCCAACGCCCAAGTCTTGTAGCCAATATTGAAGTTTGCTGTTAGGAGGTTCCCAGTCTGGATAACGAATTTGATCGTCAAATAAATGTCCAGATGCTCTGACTACGACCATCTGAGCGACTTTTTCTGCTAAATTCATAGTTTAGTAATGGGGAATTTAGGAATTAGGTTACCGAATGATTAATAATTAATAATTAATAATTAGGGCTTGCTAATTAAAGATCAAATCATTGATATATAAAGGGTTGAGCCTTCTGAGATGCCCCAAAAGTGTGCTTGTTTTAGGCTAAAACGTTCAAAAAGTTAGCATTTTGGGCAAATCTAAAGAGAAAAAAATTGAGGGACAATTCTTACTTCTACCTCCTCTAAATTTCCCGTTTTTCCTGTATAGGCGATTTCCTACGGAATGATCCTAATTATGCGTTTGCGACAGCATTCGGAACTAAATCCCCCCTACAACTCCTGACTCCTACTCCTAGCAAAAGACATTCAGTAAACCCTAATTAAATAATTCAGCATGATTAGCTTACCCCCCATGGGAAAAAAATAAATTTTTTCCTTGAGGGTCAATCCTCTCCCTTTTAGGGCTATGCTTTATAAACATCTTTACTTAACATAGAACTTGACAAAAAATCGAAGTTATGTGTTAGTCTGACGTCCGCTTTTTACGGAGAAAAGTGTCTAATTCAATACACTTTTTTGAGGAATGTAGACAAGATTCTTACTCCCCCCTCTGCCCTCTCCTCCCCCTCTCCCCACCCTCCTACAAGGGTTTCAGGGGTTCCTTATCAGGGATAGCTTTTAGGGAGAGGTAATTATCAATTATCAATTATCAATTATCCATTGTTTCCTGTTGTTGCCGTTCTTGGGAAAGTTGGTTTAACAGTGATATAATTTCAGTCCCACGCTCTAGGGAGCGGTCCTCGATAAAGATAACTTCTGGAGTTCGACGTAGACGTATTCTATGGCCTAACTCACTGCGGACATAGCCAGTGGCAGACCTTAGACCCGCCATAGTTTCCGACCTTACTTGGTCAGACCCATAGATACTTACAAATATTTTAGCGTGTTGTAAGTCTCCAGAAACATCTACATCTGTGACACTGACCATACCAATACCTACCCGATTATCTTTGATACCATGGAGCAACATCTGGCTGATTTCCTGCTTGATTAATGAAGCAACCCGGGAAACGCGACGACCTGTAGCCATGATCATTACCCCCTACAATTTCATACTCACCATATCTATATTAATACCTTCCATAGACTTATGGGAGCTTTTTGTAGCTTGGATAAAATTAATTAGGGTTTGCTGAAACAGTCTTATGAGTGAAGGTGGGACTCAGGAGTCAGGAGAACCCATTTGGGATATATGATCGGGAGTGTGGGGAGTCTGGGGAGAGGGGGAGGTAAGGAGATGGCCTATTGGAGGTGTATTGGAGTATTTTTCAACCTTTTTCTCATATTACTTCTATTCCATATACGACTCCGTTCCTCAAAATTTAATCAAGGCAAAGATACTAAATGGTTTCTATAGAGCAGGTAGGAGAGCATTTCTGGAGTATTCAGTAGTATAGCTTCTCTGCAAGAGCCATTTACCGAATAATTAAGGTTTAAAGCCTCTCACTCGCCGTGGAGAAACAATGAATTTATTTTCCTTTTATTCAATCCTCTTCCTTTTAAGGAGAGGTAATTATCAATTATCAATTATCAATTATCAATTATCAATTATCAATTA
>NZ_JBNHEQ010000203.1:0-13511 GCF_050016015.1 Dapis hubbardiae BLCC-M172 | reverse complement strand
TAGGGTGGCTAATTCTTTGCCAGTTTTAGCATCCCAGAGGCGGGCGGTATTGTCAGAACTAGCAGTAGCAATGGTTTTACCGTCGGAGCTAAAGGTTACTGCCCATACTATGTCCTGATGGAGTAGGGTGGCTAATTCTTTGCCAGTTTTAGCATCCCAGAGGCGGGCGGTATTGTCAGACCCAGCAGTAGCAATAGTTTTGCCGTCGGAACTCAAGGCTACTGCTTTTACATCTGCCTGGTGGTTGAGGGTATGCAGATGATCTGGTAGTTGAGTTAGCCCTTTGCGGATAGCTCCATCGGCTGCATTTTTGGGGATATCTAGAAACTGACCGTCTAAGAATTTCCTGACAGCTTTTCTCCACCATACCTGCTGATTTTTTTGCAGCTCTTGGACTTTATATATTGACTGGAGTCCTAATAAAGTACCTCGATCGTACAAATTCCAGCTAGCAATGCCGACTTCTGCTTCTGCTGCCATCTGACGAGCTGAGAAGATTTCACTATTATTTTTAGCTATCTTTTGCTGAACCAAACCATAGACAAATAACCCAGTCATCAACAACGAAAAAATACCCAAAATTTGATTCCTTCTTTGAGCTAATTTCCTGGCTTTTTGCTCCTGTTTAAACTCCCTTTTTTTCCGTTCTTCCTCTCCCACTTCTAAGCGGTTTTGCAAATCCTGACTGGCTCTAACAAACTCATAACCTACCCCATCCAATAAAGCCATATCCCCATACTTTTCTACATATTCTTCTGCTTTTATTAACTGCCCTTCTCGCCATAACCAATCATCTTTTTTATTGTGTTTTTTCCACTCAGCAGCATCTGCTTCGATCTTCCTTTCTAATGGCAAAGCTTCTTGATATTCTTCTACCCAATTTCTCAGCTTTTTCCAACTTCTGATTAAATCTTCGTGAATAATATCTAATAATGTTCCTCCCTCTGACTTATCTATAGTAATTAACCGATTATTTTGGTCAGCTAATTTATCACTTACCTCTAACAACAGCTCTAAACTATGTTGTTCATTAGGCAAATCTTCTAATATGACTCTTCTCCGAGTATCTGTTATTTTTCCTGAATCAACTGACTGTTCTCCAGGCTGTACTAATTCTAGAAATATTCTCTTGGCAACTAACTTTTCCTCTTGAGTTAGACTCTCAAAAACTTCATCAGCTCGCTTTGTTAAGGTTCCCTTAATTCCACCTAACTTTGTATAAGTTGCTAGAGTTAAATATTTACTTTTTTCTTCTCCTTGAGTCGCATCTTTCCACAATACATCTAGAGTATATTGTAGGAGAGGTAAACTACCAGGATTTCGCAAAAAGTCTTCGGTCATTTGAGCAACTAATCCTGGTTCTATTCCCATTCCTACTAATTCGGCTGGCTTTTTTATTGCCTCTTCTATTTCTGATTTTTCCAGAGGCGTTACTAAGAATTGATGTTCTTTTATTTGAGTAGCTAATCCTGGATATTTTGAACATTGGTCGAGAAAATCTGCCCGCATTCCTAAGATTAAGCAAAGTTTGTTTTGAATAGTTTCATTTTTGAGAGCTTCTAAAAAACAATCAAAAAATTCAAGTCTTTTTTCGTGAGTTTCACAGAGGGTAAAAGATTCTTCAAATTGGTCGATTACCATGATGACTCTTTCTGCTTCTGCTGACTGAATAAAGTCGATTAATTTTTCTGTTAAATTATCTGTTTTTTCTGATTCTATATTTTCTATGTTAATGGCTTTTTGCAATTTTTTCAGAGGAGTTATAGTAGGTGTAAAAGGATTTATATATTGCCATCTATCGCTCCCGGATATTTTCTGCCCCCGCTTGAGTTGATATAATAAACCTGCTCTTAATAAGGATGATTTTCCACTGCCAGAAGCACCCAAAACTGCCACAAAATTATTGGTTCTTACTTCGTCTATTAATTCATCTGTTAACCGAGTTCTACCATGAAAAAATACTGCATCTTCTTCTTTTTCTGTGAAATAAGATAAAGCACGATAAGGAGGAGTATTTTGCCAACGTTCGTCTACAGGTTGAGTCGGACTATTAGTTGTTAAAATAATTGCATTTCCTGAATTATGAAATACAGGTGCTTGAGCAGTATCAAGCATATTTTTTTTAATAGAATCTGCTAATATATAGTTAGTTATCCAACCATCTATGGAATTTTCTGGATTTAAACCTTTGAGTAATCTTGCGGTAAAAACTCCTTGTTCTCCATCTATTTGTTCTACACTTGTTTCAAAGGAACGAGCAGCAGTAATAAAACAACGACTTACTTTTTTTCCTGTACCAGGGTCTGCTTCTTGAAAGTTTAAAAATTCTCCACTAAAACAACAGTCTAACCAAACTATTTGTGTTTTGACAGGACTTTTTTGTAATAGCTCTTTTAACCAATTTAAAGATATGCCATATTTCTCGTTTTTTAGTTGAGCATCACTTGTGGCTAAAAATCCTTCTTGAATGCCTCCTTTTTCTTTCAAATAACCATGTCCGGCAAAGAAGAGTAAAGCCACATCAGGAACTTCATTTTTTGATGGAGGATTAAATAAATTAATAATTCTTTTTTCCAGGTCATTAATTTTGACAAGACCATTTGGAACAAATCTAGCTTGACCTTCTTGGTTGTAATTTTTAGGTAAACGTTGTACATGAAACTTGCCGTATTTTTCTAACATTTCGGCAATAGCTTCAGCATCTTTTACTGGTGCTTTAAGGTTTAAATCTCCTGGTTTCTTTTTTTTGAGAAATGGATAAGAATTAATTCCAACGACTAATGCTTCTCTATTCATAATTGTTGGTTATTTGCTAATAGTTGTGACTAATTATAACTGATAACGTAAGCATTCAGCCGTCAGCTATCAGCCATCAGCTATTGCTTTTAGTAACTGATAAAAGCTTTATTAATTAGGACAGAAAAATCTTACTACAAAAGTCAGCTCCAAAATCTATATTCATTTAAACCCCGTCCTTAAGTACAGGGTCTTATTGCTGTTAACGAAGTTCCTCCGTAGGAGGCTAGCTGACTGCTAATAGCTGTTAGCTCCGCATTCCGCAGGAAATTCTTACCTGATAACTGATAACTGAAATGCTTCTAATTTCATAGTTAGTGATGATATTGATGATTTATAATGTTCTGAAAAAATTCCTTGAGTGCAAATCCTTCTATTACAGAAGAGGTAATTATTAATAACTAATTATTAATTATTGCACCATTTTTAATTAACCAGATATTATCATAATGGTGCGTTACTACGGATTGTTAAATACCTTTGACAACGAGTAATTAATGCCGTCTAACACACCCTACATAAGAATTAATTCACTAATAGTTTTGACTTATAGCAATCAAGAATCAGATGTGAGAATTTAGGTGCTCCTTAAAAGGATAGAAGATAGGAGTTATCATATTCATTTATATATATTTTTTCCTTCTTCTCTATTCCCTGTTCCCTGTTAAGTGTTCCCTAAAAGTCTCCAATATCTCACAACTCAAATCATATTGCTATAGTTATATCTCTATAGCAATTCCCATACTTGTGAGGTAAAAAATTCGTTGGTTTTAGCAAGCAGTAGGGGCGAATGGCCATTAGCTACGCAAAACTTTCCGGAACGGATAGCAATCTTGTGCAACCCCTGAGATTGCTTCCTATCGTTGCAATGACGATTTTTCAGCCTGATTATATCTAATTTATTTTTGAAAATATAATAGTCGATCAAAAGCTTAATTTTGAGTTAATTGGTATTGAAACCTTACATCTGATAAAGTTGCTAGAGTGAGGATACTCAATATAAATATGAATATACAAAAAAATCAAGAATACAATTTTCAAGTAGGTAATTTTTTAACACCAAATCATCCCACTTATGTTAGACGAGCGGCAGACGAAAAATTATTTAATGCTTTAAAAGCAGGTGAATATTGTTATGTATTAAGTTCTCCACAAACAGGTAAATCAAGTTTAAAAGTTAGCACAATGCAATTTTTACAAGCAGAAAATATTATTTGTGTTGCTCTAGATATGACTAGAGTGAATAATCAACTTTTAACTTTAGACGAATGGTATAATCAAGTAATTTTAACTTTAGAGAAAAATTTTATATTTCCTCGACATTTCCCGGAATTATGGTGGGAAGAAACGGCAGATATGGCTGCGGATGAAAAATTATTTCTGTTTATTGAAGAAGTATTGTTAGCCAATACTCAAGATGAAAGGATAGTAATTTTTATAGATGAAATTAATAATAATAGTGTTATTAATTCTGGTTGGGGTAGCTTGGGGGTATTGATTGATTATTGTCTTCAGGAAAGAGCAAATAATCCAAATTTTAAACGTTTAACATTTGCTTTGTTAGGGATGACAATACCTAATAATTTAATAGATGTATGTAAATATATTGAACTTAGTAACTTCAAAATAGAAGAAGTGGCTCATTTTGTGAACAGATTTGCAGGAATAGTAAAACAGCCACTAAAAGTTATGGAAGAAATATTATTTTGGTCTGGCGGGCAACCATTTTTAACACAAAAATTATGTCAAATAGTTATTAACTATCTAGGAGAAAAAGGGGTAGAAGAAAATTATAATGATGTAGCTTTAGTAGAAGATTTAGTAAAAATTTGTGTGGTAGAAAATTGGGATGCACAAGACTATCCTGCTCATTTCAGCAAAATACAAAATTTGTTGCTGAAAAATGTACAGAAATCTACAAGTCATGTAGAAATATATCAACAATTATTAAAACATGGCAAGTTAAAACCACCAGGTGAAAATAATCCAAGATTTAAAAATGATGCGATCGCTAATAGTAATAGTAAATGGGAGATAAAAGAGTTATTAAGGTCGGGAGTGGCAAAAGTAAATCAGGGATTTTTAGAGCTATATAGTCCTATTTATGCCGAAATTTTTAATCAAGAATTGGTACAAAAATATCTAGCACAAACAACTCAATCTGTTCCTATGGTTAATCAGGAAAAATTAGAGTTAAATGATTTGAATAGTCAGGAACAAAGTTTGCAAAAAGGAGGAAATCTTTCTAACTCGAAAATTCCAGGAAATCACAAAATTAATAGTAATGGTGTGATTAATTCAGAACAAAAAACACTAGGAAATCCCTTAGAGTTAAATGAGTTGAATAGTCAGGTGACAAATTTTCAACTAGGAGCAAATATTTTTGATTTGGCAAATCAGGAAAATCATAAAATTAGTAGTAATGATGGAATTAATTTAGAACAAAAACAACTAGAAATTCCATTAGAGTTAAATGACTTAAATACTCAAGTAACAAACTTAGATTTAGGAACAAATCTTTCTGACTTGGAAAATCAGGAAAATCACAAAATTAATAGTAATAATCTGATTCAGCCACAACAGAAACAAATCGAAACACCAAAACAAAAAAATAGTCATCAGAAAACTAAAAATAAACTAGAACAACAACAGATAGAAACACCCAAACAAAAAATCAATAATCATCAAAATTCAAACAATCAAGTAAGTCGCAAAAAACTTAAAACATCCCCAAACCATCAAAATAAACTAAAAATAGGAGTAGCAGGATTAGCCATAATATCAGTAGTAGCTATAACGGGCGTCGCCTGGACAACAAAACTTTTCCAAGATCAACAAAACCAACTTCAAACAGCAGAATATCAACTAGAAAAAGCCAAATACGAACTACAAGAAGCACAAACAGGAACAAAATTAGAACGCCAAGGAATTAACGCCCTAAGACAATTTGAAAATGCACAAATAGAAGCATTACTATCAGCAATGCAAACAGGCAAAGAACTACAAGAATTAATTAAAGGCGACCGCCCACTCCAATATTATCCAGCCACAAGTCCGATATTTGCCTTACAACAAATCCTCAAAAATATTCACGAAAAAAACCAAATTCCTAACATCAAAAACATTGCCATGAGTCCTAATAATCAACTATTAGCAACAGTTAGCAATGATGGTACAGCTAAAATCCTGAAATTCTCAGGTCAGCCTATTTCCCAGTTGAGAGGACATCAGGGTAAAATCTCTAAAATTAAATTTGCTCCAGAAGGTGACCTTCTAGCTACAGCAGGAGACGATGGTACGGCCATAATATGGGATTTTCTCGGTAAGCAGCAAGTAGAACTCAAAGGCCATGAAGGCCAAATTTGGCAAATTAGCTTTAGTTCCAATGGTAAACTCCTAGCTACTGCTGGAGAAGACGGCACTGCTAGAATTTGGGACATCTCAGGCAAGAAAATAGCCACTCTCAAAAAACATAAAGGTCGCATCTTAGATGTCACATTTAGCTCTGATGGAAAATATCTAGCCACCGCCGGATGGGATGGTACTGCCAGAATTTGGAGTCGATCTGGCAGACAGTTAGCCAGACTTAGGGGGCATCAAGGTAGTGTAGAAAAAGTTATATTTAGCCCTGATGGAAAATATCTAGCTACTGCTGGATGGGATGGCACTATTAGAATTTGGTGGCGTCGTTCCGGTCAACTCCTAGCAAAACTTAAAGGTGGTGTCTGGAATGTTAGCTTTAGTCCCGATAGTAAAAGGTTAGTTACAGCAGGAGAAGATGGGGTAGCCAATATTTGGGATGTTTCTGGCAAACTATTAGGGAAACTTCCTGGACATCAAGGAATAGTCACGAGTGTCAGTTTTAGTCCCGATGGTCAACGTCTAGCTACAGCAGGTAGTGATGGTAGTGTGAAAATTTGGAACAATAATGGCAATTTGTTGACCAATCTTCAAGGACATCAAGGCCGAGTTTGGGAAACTAATTTTAGTTCCGATGGAGAATTACTATTAACTTTGGGAGAAGATGGTACTGGCAGAATTTGGGAACTAGAAGGTAATCACGACGGAAAAATTAAGGGTAATTCTGGTATTTTTGGGACGGTAAGTTTTAGTCCGAATAATCAGAGATTAGCAACAGCTACAGTTGATGGTGTTGCCCGTATTTGGGATATTTCTGGAAAACCTTTAGCTCAATTCAATGGATATTTAGGTATGTTTGGTGATATGAGTTTTAGTCCTGACGGTCAACGTATAGCCACTGCTGGAGATAATGCTCAGGGAAGAATTTGGCAGGTTTCGGGAGAGGAATTAACAGAGTTAGAGGGTACAGAGGGTACGGCAAAAGAGATTAGTTTTGCTCCTGATGGACAGCGTTTGGCAACGGTGGGAGAAGATGGTGTTGCCCGTATCTGGAATAATTCTGGTCAGCAGTTGGCTGAGTTAAAGGGTCATAATGGACGAGTTTTGGATGTAAATTTTAGTCCAGATGGACAATATATTGGTACTGCTGGAGAGGATGGTATTGGGAAAATTTGGGATAGTTCTTTTGAAACTGTGTTAAACTTAAAGGCTATTTCTAGTTGGATAGAGAGTATTAGTTTTAGTCCATCAGGAGACTACATAGCTACTGGAGATAGCAATGGCATGGTGAAAATATGGGATTTTTCGGGCAATCAAATTGTTGATTTAAAAGGTCATGTTGGTAGTGTGAAAAATTTGACTTTTAGTGCTGATGGGGAACAGGTAATTAGTATGGGAAAAGATGGAATGGTGAGAGTTTGGGATATTAATGGCAGACAAATAGCTCAATTTGAAAATGCTAAGGGTTTAAGTTTAGATGGTAAATATGTGGCAACTTTGGCAGATAATGATTTACAGTTGTGGCGCGTGAAAGGGTTAAATGATTTGTTAGAAAGTTCTTGTGATTGGCTTGAGAATTATTTTATCACTCATCCACAAGTGAGGAAATATTTAGAAGTTTGTGAGTAGTTTAATCAGTTATCAGTTATCAGTTATCAGTTTTTTTGATGAATTAAGTAGGACTTACGCAGATACGCTATATATAGCGCTCAAAACTATTACGGAATAGTTTTTTAACTCTATAGATAGTACCTTTGCGTAAGTCCTGTTAAGTAAGGATTTTTTGAAGAAGACTTATATTAACTGAAGAGCAACTTACTTTATGCTAGAAATTATCTGAAATATATCAATAATAATTTTTGATGTAATTATAATCTAGCTAAAAGCTGAAGCTTCTTTGCACAACATTCCGCAGAAAATGCTTACAATAAAAAAGATAATAAGCCAGGAATTTACAGTTAACTTAGAAACCGGGTTTATCCAGGAAAATTCAGGTATTAAAGTAAATATTTAAGGTTATATCAGTTGAAGCAAAGATTAGGAAATTATATCAAATCCGGTAGTATCGGTGTAAAAAAGCGTAGAAACCGGGTTTATATGAAATTCCCTTGTAGGGACGTTGCATAAGGGCGTCCCTACCATCTATCTCCCATAAACCCAGTTTCTTATAATACTCCGAAGCCAACGGATTTGATATTACTAAATAAATGCGAAAACTCAGTTAGAGATTACTTCTGACTTCTAACTTTGTTATCAACCAGGTTTATTAATTAGGGTGTCTAATACTAAATCTCAGGGATTTTTGCTATATATCGCTTATACCAATTTCATAAAATATTGCAGAGCGTGACGACAGAGGGAACAGGGAATAGGGAACAGGGAATAGGGAAAAAAACATAATAAAAAAGAGCAAAAAAGGTTTAATTTTTAAAATTTATGGAATTTGTAATTTTTTCTTGTAGGAATAAATCACCAATTAAGATGTAACTGCCTTTTTTGAATTTGGTATTACTATTATTTAGGATAATTGAGGATAAAAATATGACTAATGATAGACCTCTTTTTAGTATAGAAAAAGGCTGGGAAATTGTTCAGCGTAAAGCCAATACATTGCACGTTGTAGTAGTTGGTAAAATTAAAGGATTTCTCGATCCAGAAGTTTTGAGGCGATCGCTTTTATTAGTTCAAATTAGGCATCCTCTATTAAATTCTCATATTGTCGGACCTTTGGATAATCTAATGTTTAAAACTGAAGGTACAGAGAAAATACCTTTAGAGGTTATTTTGAATCCTGAACCTGAATATTGGCAAACTATTTTTCTTAATGAGTTAAACACCAAGTTTGAAAACCAAAAAGTTTTGCTAAGAGCTACTCTGATTAAACCCAGTAAAGAAAGTACAACTAATTATTTAATTACTAGAATTCATCATTCAGTCATAGATGCTATTTCTGCTGTTAATTTACATTCAGAAATTTTGAGTTTTTGTCAAAAAATTGTATCACATAGTCAAATTCCTGAAGTTGATAAATTAGCACACCCTCCCTCTATGGAAGAAATAATTGATGATTATCATATAGAAAATAATAATGCAGAATTATCAACATCAAATCAACCAATAGATACTCTGCCTTTTGAAAAATATGTACCTCATCAACAACGTACCTGTGGATTTATTCAAAAACAATTAAATCCCAGTTTAAGTCAACAACTTATTCAACGTTGTAAACAAGAAAAAGTTACTGTTCAAGGAGCTATTTGTTCAGCAATGATGTTGGCATTAGCTAAACATTTAGAGCCAAAAGATAAAGACTTTTATTTTAGTTGTGCTTCCCCTGTAGACATGAGGAGAAAAGTAAATTCTCCTATTGGTGATGAACAGATGACTGTCTTAATTTCTCTTTTAACTTGTTTTTATAGAGTGAATCAGAAAATGTCATTTTGGGATTTGGCAAAACAAGCTACAGACCAAATTAAAGCTAAATTAAAAACACAAGAAATTTACAATGGTGTTTTTTATTTTTGTCAAGCTTTAGAAAACTGTTTAGAGCATCCCGAAAACAATGTTTGTTCTATAATAGTCTCTAATATTGGCAAAGTGAAAATTCCATCTGATTATGGTCAGTTTGAGTTAGAAGAAATTAGTTTTGGTGCATCAATAACTATTTTTGGTAGTGTTTTTGATGTTAATGTTTCAACTTTTCAAGACAAAATAACTTTTAACTTTATATACACTAAACCTTTAGTTAGTCAGACTGTTATGGAAAAGCTAATTAAAGACTCGATGGAATATCTAGTGGTATAGTGCTATATGATAATGGATAATTGATAATGGATAATTGATAATTAATACAAGAAGAGACTTTTGGTGATGAAGCTATCCCACTATTCCTGAAACCCTTATATTCAGGTAATATAAAAACCGTGAAATTCTCATAAATTCATATTAGTAGGATAGACTCTATGATCCACTCTCCATTAATCAGATTTCCTGATCTTCAATTCCATGACAGTTTTTCTTGAGATAATTATCGATTATTCATTAATGAACCAACCTAACACCTATTAAAAATTATGCTGAACCTAACAGAACGTTTTTCCTGGCAAAAAGTTTTCTTGAGTTTGTTTAGTTTTCTACTAGCAATCTTTTTATTACTACTAATAGCAACACCAACTGCTTTAGCAAGTCTCAATGATGATAGATTTGATGGTAATATTTTTGCTCTTTATGCTGGTAATGGTTCTCTTGTACCTGCTAAAGTGACATTAAAAGAGTCCTTAAAAAGTTCTAGACCAGCAATACTTGTATTTTTTCTAGATGATAGTAAAGATTGTAAACAATTTTCGACTGTAGTTTCTCAACTTCAAGAATTCTATGGTCGTGCAGCAGATTTTATTCCTGTTAATGTGGATGCTATGACTAATTTTGTCACTGATGACTCTACAAAACCAGCTTATTATTATCAAGGGTTTGTACCTCAAACTGTTATAATTAATCAAGAAGGAAAAGTTGTTTTGAATGAAAAAGGTCAAGTTGCTTTTGAAAAGGTAGATGATACTTTTAGAGAAGTTTTTGATTTATTACCGCGCTCTGAGTCTGTTGAACTTAAACGTCGAATTCTTAATGAGATTAATGTGGAATTGAGAGAGTAGTGGAATTGAGAATTCAGAATTCAGAAGTCAAATTTTTGCTGTGATTAAGTATAAACTAAAGAAAATTGTCAGATGAAAACTTAAGTATTTTCTGATGACTTTTTACTAATAGTATCGATCGCACACATTAATTAGGGTTTGCTGATTAAATCTAAAAGAATTGACAGATAAAGGTTGTAGGCTTTTTAAGTGGTGAAAAAGTACCAGATTTTGCCTGATCAGGTTAAAAAAGTGAGTATCTTGGTAAGGTAGGGGTACCCAAGTTAAGAGATAATTTTTCCAGCGTAAGTCTTCTAGAACTCCTGACTCCTCTTGACTCTGTACGGACGTTGCATGCAACGTCCGTACCTATTCCCTGCAAAGCGCAAAAAGACTTTTTCAGCAAGCCCTAATTAGAAAGAGGTAGTAGGGAAAATAGAAACCAAACAAAGATGGAGAGTGTTTTTCAATCTTTTTTTCTTATTACTTCTCTCCCACATCCTGAAGACTACTCAAAAATTTAATCAACCCATAGATACAAAATAAGTTCTATAAACCAAAAATTTCAGTATTTTCACTCCTGATAACTTAATAAATTTTGAGTATAATGAATAAGATAGTCTAATAATTAATTGCCTATTTACTGAAATAACAAAAATTAAAAGATGAAAACAAAAATAGAATTAACTAAAAAAGAAAGAAAACAAAAGATTGGTATAATAGCTAAGAATTCAGGTATAAGACAAGAATATCTAGATTTAAAGCTGACAGATGACGATATCTTAGAAGTGTATAATAACCTACGTCCTTTGCAAATTGTCAAACCTGCAAATACTTATAATAGATATATGTTAAGTGAAAGCACAGGTAAAGCAAATAAAAAGGCAGAAGTGGCAGAAACTAAAGCAAAGGTAGAAAAAGAAAGAGCAGATAAAGCTGAGAGTCAACTACAACAATTTTTAAATCCTGAAAATTCTGAGCTTCTACGAATAGGTCGATGGTTACAAAATGCACTATCTAAAGTTGGTAAAGAACGTGCTGAATTATTAAATGAAAAAGATTTAGTACATAAGACTGACTACGAAAATGATGTAGAAGATTTAAAAGATGCTCTGGAAGAACATCAACAAATTGCAAAGGAAATTGTTTCAGAAGGTCATCAACTCCAAAAAGAAGTTGACAATAAACTTGATGTATTAAGGCATCAACAAAATATGACCAAGAAATATATTATCAAGCACTACGGTATAGATGTATGGCAGAAAATTGAATATTCTTTTGATAAAGAAGTAGTTTAAAAGAGGTTGTTTCAATGAAGATAATTCAAGGTTTAAATTACCGACAATGGCAACAAAGAAATACAGATAAATTCAAAACTTTGACAGTTGCACAACAAGAAGAAGCTCGAACAAAAGGATTTTTTAATCGAGGATGGGAGCAAGTTCAAAAATCATGGGATATACTTATGTCTTTTGTCAATATAGTGAATAATAATGTTGTCACTATTTTCGATCATAAACTTAATAAAGGTGATCTTCTTGGTGCGATTAATCAGTCAACTTATGAAGCAGAACAACTTCAAAATATTGTAGAAAAAGAAGTTGACAAAATGGATAAACTTTTGCAAAAAGCAACAGATATTTTTAATAAAACTAAAAAACGGTTTGCCACATACGAAACAGCAATGGAATATAGATACAATGATCAAACAACGACTTGATACACTATATGACGCTTCTCAAATTAAAGATATTTGGGAGAAAAATCAAAGATTACCATGTATTAAAGACCCAAAAGAAGGGTTGATAACTCCGAATATGTATAGAGCTAATAAAGGTTCAAAACCATGTCCCTATTGTGGACAAAAAATGGTGCATGGTAGACAATATTCTACTCAGTCCAAAGAAGAAGCCAAGAAGCGGGGTTATGAATACAAAACAGTTGATGGAAAACTATACATAAATCAAGCTGGTTCATCTTACTATCACCAACATTACGTTACTATTGACCACAAATTGAATAAAGCTCGTTTTCCAGAAAAAATGTTTGATTATGATAACTTAGAAGCAATTTGTTGGCGTTGCAATAATCAAAAAAGTGATAATCTCATGTTTGAATTAGAACACAAACTAGAACATCTTAGATCATTAAAAGAGTCAGTTTTTAGGAGATATCCCAATCCGCATTAATAAAATGTTAATATAGGAATGCAAAATATATTCCTATATTAACATTTAATATTTATTTACCAACATAATATTCCTACAACCTCCAAATTAAAATCCTCCCTCATTTACCCCCACTAACCAAAGTCTAGTAGGGTGCGTTAGGCATTTCTATATAAATATGATTGGTATGTCAAATCTAAAATTATGCCATAACGCACCATTATTCTTTTCCCTTTTTCGGTGCGTTACGCTTCTCTAACCCACCCTACTACTAATAGCAACTAACCAAAGTCTAGTAGGGTGCGTTAGGCATTTCTATATAAATATGATTGGTATGTCAAATCTAAAATTATGCCATAACGCACCATTATTCTTTTCCTTTTTTCGGTGCGTTACGCTTCTCTAACCCACCCTACTACTAATAGCAACAGATAAAACCCCACGAGAATGACCTTTTAAACTATTCAATAACTCACCAGTACAAACATCCCACAATTTAATAGTCTAGTAGGGTGCGTTAGGCATTTCTATATAAATATGATTGGTATGTCAAATC